>JAWVZU010000186.1:0-8028 GCA_033722075.1 Lysobacterales bacterium | reverse complement strand
GGCCGCTCCCGGAGCCGATTCGGCAGTTGCCCGAGGATAGTCTGGAGCGATGCGGTCCCGGGTCTGCCCGGTTTGCTTTCTGGAGGAGAGGCCCGGTCTGGGCGCTTGCCGGGGACGTCCGGCTCTTCGGCATCGACCGCGTCGCCGCTGTCGTCGGCCACCTCGGCGTCGCCTGCTTCGGTTTGAACCTCCAGCACTTCCGTGACGCGGTCCTGGGCATCCTCTTCCGACTCGCCGGTGATTTCGAGCGCTTCTCCCTCGAACGAACGGTTCAGGAGCTTGGTCGGACTGGTATTGACGACATCGGCAAGCTCGCGAATGAACTCGCTTGAATCGGGAAATCGATCTTCAGGCGCCTTCGCCATCAGGCGTTTCACTATGGGGTCCAGCATCGCGAACTCTTCCGGCAGGTCGGGCACCGGTTCGCGGTTGTGCATGATGTAGATGCTCAGGGCGTTCTCGCCGTCGAAGGGAACCTTGCCCACGACCATCGTGTACAACATGACGCCGAGACTGTAGAGATCGGACCGCGCGTCGAGTTTCTTGCCCCGGGTCTGCTCCGGGCTCATGTAATACGGCGTTCCGATTACGGCACCGGTCTGGGTCAGCCGCAGGTCGGTCTTTTCATCCCGGGCAATGCCGAAATCCGTCAGCACGGCGGTGCCGTCGGTCCGGAATATCACGTTGTCCGGTTTCACGTCGCGGTGGACGAAATTCTGTCGATGCAGGAAACCCAGTGCGTCCGCTACCTGGGCGACAACGGAAATCTTCTCGTGGAGGGACATTTTCTCCAGTCGCTCACTGGTCAGCGAACCACCGGATATGTACTCCATGGCAATGTAGGGCAGACCGTCGTCGACGTTGACGTCGTGGATGGAAACGATGTTCGGGTGTCGGAAGCGAGCGGCGATTCGCGCCTCGGCGAGAAAGCGCTTGGTGAAGGATTTTTCGCTGACCAGCTCGGGCAGCATGACCTTGAGGGCGACATAGCGGTCGACCGACTTCTGCACCGCGAGGTAGACATTGGCCATGCCCCCCTGGCCAAGAAGTTTGATGATCTTGTAACCGCGGATCTTGATCATCGTGCCCCCTTGTCCACGATGTCGATGATCAGCACGGTGATATTGTCTTTGCCCCCGCTGTCCAGGGCCTTCTGCATCAGGGACTCTGCCGTTCGCTGAGCGCTATCCCCGGAGGAGAGCTGTCGGTTGATCTCCTCGTCGTCCAGTTCACTGGTCAGACCATCGGTGCACAGCAGGATCCTGTTTCCGGCGACCAGCCGGCCCTGAACGGAATCCACATCCGGTTTATGGTCTTCGCGGTTGCCCAGCGAGCGGGTGACGACGTTTCGCTGGGGATGGGTCTCGGCTTCCTCGGTGGTGAGCACGCCCGCATCGAGCAACTCCTGTACGAAAGAGTGATCCCGCGTCAGCGCCTTCAATTCGCCGTCCTGCCACAGGTAGGCGCGGCTGTCACCAACCCAGGCCAGCTCGTAATTGATGTCTCTGTCGATCAGCAGCGCGACGATCGTGGTTGCCATGCCTGCGCCGTCGTAGCGCTGGCCGGCCAGCTTGATCGCCGCATTCCCGGCCTGGATAGCGCTGACCAGGTCGGCATCCTCGGCCGCCTTGTTCTTGACGACCATTGCTGCGATTCGGCTGGCCAGATCACCGCGACTCTTGCCACCCATCCCGTCGGCGACGACCCAGATCATCTCGGCCAGGTCGAACGAGTAGGCATCTTCATTACGGTCCCGAACGGCGCCCGGCCCCGTGACATGGCCAAAATCGAAGTGGTATCCCATTGAACGTCAGAGCCTTTTGAGCGTCGTCGAATGGGGCGCAATTTCCCGTTTCGTACCCCCTGGCTTGATTTAAGAGTATCGCGGCGGTTCAATCAAGGATGAGCCACGTGGGACCGCCTCTGTGGGGTATACTGGCGCGCAACAGGAACGGGCCTGGAAATGGGAAGAAGGGGGAATGGCATGCAGCTGACGGTTCGATTGGTTTTGCTCGTTCTGGTGCTTGCCTCCTGCGCAACAACCCCGCCCAAATACAGCGCTGCGGATATCCAGCAGGCCTCCACGCAGCAGGATCGGGTCGCGCTCTACGAGCGCATCAAGAATGAGCTTGCCCTCAAGCCGGATGGCCCCAACGCCGCCGCCTATCGTCAGTTGCTGTCCGATCTTGGCGCCCGCCTGGCTGCCGATCGTGCGGAGGAGATCCGCGCGGCGGTGGAAGCGGCCCGGCTGGACTCGGGGGTTGTTCCCTTCAACCGGCTCAGCACGGCGCACGAGCAGGCGGCGGAAATCCAGACCTGGAGCGCGTCCGCGTACCAGGATCTCATCGACTATATCGACGCCGAATGGGCTCGTACCAAACAGGAGCTCGCCCAGCAGGAGGAGGCGCTAGAGACGCTGGACGAGACGGCCGATGCGGTCGCCCGGGTCCGGGTGTTCGAGCGGATCCGCGATCTCTATGGTGACAATGAAGTCGCCGAGCAGAACTACCGGACAGCAAAGCAGATTGCGGCGAATCAGCTGGCCAGAGAGGGCAATATCGCCCTGGAAAACGGCGATGCCACGACGGCCCTGAGTCGATTCGAACGACTTCGTGAGGTGCATCCGGACCATCCGGGGCTCGATCGGTTGCTGGCTGCCGCGAGGGCCGGGTTGAGGGCGGCCGAGTTCAGCGACCTGCTGCTCTCCGGAGACACGGATAGCGCCTACGACGTATTCATCGAAGTATCCGCCAGGGAATTGCCGCACGCCTCCATCCAGCAGTTCGAGACGCCGGCCGCGTTGCTTGCGGAATACTTCGTGAGCAATGCTGAGGCCATGATGGATTCGGGCCAGTATTCCGAGGCTTACCGCTTACTCCGGCGAGCCCGGGCGGTGCACCAGTGGATCAGGCCGTCCGAGCCGTTTGATTCTCCGGTGGTCAAACGCTTTGCCGACACCATGTTCGATCTGGCTGCCGCGTCGGGCGCGCGCGACCTGACCAGCCTGGAATTCGGCTATCTCCTGCTGGTGGAGGAGTTCATGCCGAACTACGAGTCGCTCGAGCGGCTGCGACGTGAGGCCGCCGATGCAATTTATGATGGCGCCGTTCGATGGGTCAGCACGGTCTCGCTGGACAGCCAGAACCCGGAAGATTCCGGGATCGGCACCCGGATTGCCGCCGAGGTCAACCAGTATCTCCTGGACCACATCCCGGACGACGTCAGGTTGGTGGAACGTGAATACCTGGCCGACATCGAACGGGAGCGTGGGCTCGATGACGAGCAGGAAGACATCATCATCGACCAGAGTGAGCTGCGTGCCGCCGACCTGCTGATCCAGGGGACGGTGCTCGATGCGCGCGTGGATACGGAGGTCAAGGAGGGCTTCAAGCGCATGCGAGTGGTCACCGGGCAGAAGGAAGTTCCAAACCCGGCCTACGCCGAATGGATCGAAGAAAAAGGCCCGCGTGGAGAGAACGACCCCAACGCACCGCCCAAGACGATCATGCAGGACGTCGAGGAAGACCTGCGGGTCAGCGTGGAGTTGCATCGCAAGGCCGGATTCGTCGGTGTGACTTACCGGGTGGTGGACGCCAGGTCGGCCAAGGTCATCCACACCAACTCCATCAATCGTTCCGCCGATTACCGCGACGAGGCCACGGAAGGCGTGGAACTCGGATCTTTCAGCCAGGAATTCAAGCTGGCCGACCTCCCACCCGACATGGAGATCTACAGCAACCTCTCCTCCGAGGTAGCCATCGCCATGGGGGAGGACCTCGTAACCATCCTCGCCAATCCGGATGGCAGCTATTACCTCCAGTGCCAGGCACTCGCTGCCGAGGGAGAGAATCTCGCGGCGGCGGAGTTGTGCGCCAGTGCGGTAGCGCTACTGGAATTCAAGGAGCGCGACGTTTCCGAGGTGCTTCCGCTGTTCAAGGTGGTGACTCTCGAAAGCGGCATGCGCCCGGATTGAGACGATCGCCGGACGGGTGACCGCACGGCGTTCGGTCATCCGCGCCGCACCGCCGTTGCAACCGCACGTGCCGGAGAACGGCTCCACATTGGTCTAATCCAGCCCAGTCCGGGCCATCCCGATCCGAACCTTTGTCGGGATTCCTACCAGAGCGAATCCTCCTTTCGACCGAATGAGGTCCAGCTTCCCAATCCCGGACAGGCAGATCTTTCCGATTCCTGCGCCCATCATGGCTCCGTTGGACACGCCATTCACGTTCAGGGCGGACGGAGGTTCAATTCTCGAACCCGTCAGAAAAGATGATTGGGGACTGGGTGGTGACGCGGATTTCCTGGAAGTCCTTGTCAGCGCCGCGGATATCGATGACCCGTACCAGGGTTTCGATCGAGCCGGGGAGGCTATCCAGGGTGTAAGAGGGCGCAGGCTCGATAAAAATCGGGCCGTCGCCGCGTCGCAAGCTGTCCAAATGGGGCCCCACCACCGCCACGGCCGGGTTGTCGGATACGGCGATCCACTCCAGCGTCCCGCCGGCGACATTGGTCACCTGGACAGTGGCCCTGGGTTGAGCTGCCGTAAGAACCACTGTATTTCGGTCCACCCCGACGACGGGTTCCGCGTCGATATCCCCCGGTGCCGGTGGGTCGATGGACTCAGGGTCCAAGGGTCGACCATCGGCATCGTCGTTGGTGCCGTCCCCGTCGGAGTCTGCGGCCAGCGCATCTGTGACAAAGCCATCGGCGCCACCCCTGGCTTCCTCTCCGTCGGACAGCCCGTCACCGTCGGTATCTGCCACTTGCGGATCCGTATCAACACCCAACTCTCGGTCGTTGCTCAGCCCGTCGCCGTCAGGATCTCCCTTCGAATCGTCCACCGTGACATCCAATCCGTTCTCCTGTTCCCAAGTGTCCGGCATCCCGTCCAGATCGCCGTCGAAGAGAAGCGCGTCCGGATGGAGGACGGCGACGTCTCCAAAACCGCGAAGATTCTGCGGCACGCCGCCGTTTTCCAGCAGCTCGACGGCAAAAACGATGCGTTCTTCGGTAGTCGGATCTCCGTTATAGGTCACCTGCCACTGGATGACGGCCTCATCCGGTCCGGAACCGGAGACGCCGTCGTCGGGCGCCAGGGCGCCGGAACCGACGATGACCTCCGGCGAATCGCTGATGGCCACTGCGTTGTCCACGGAGGTCACTTCAAGCCGGGCACTGAGTCCGCTCACCTCCATACCGCTGATGTTGCGGACGCGCGACGCCACCGTGAACACCTCCGGGGACCCACTGATAACCGGTTTTCCGGTCGCGTCGGAGGAGACGGCCAGGCCGCTGGCGACCACGGCCGGCAGCGCGCTGAAGTCGTTACCCTGCGACAGCAGGAACTGCGCGTCTTTAACCAGCCGACTCACATCTCCGGAGAAGCTTTCCAGCAGGGCGACAAGGTGCTGCCGCTCGACGAAGTAGAGCGGGTCGTCCGGCCCCGAAAAGTTCAGCAGCATGACGTCGAGGTACAGAGCCTCCAGCTCCTGCACCACGTCCGCGTAGTCGCCGAATCGTGACTGCTGGTCCGAAATCACCCCTTCCAACGCATCGAACGCCCCACGCTCGGCCGGAACGGCACCCAGCCGGGTGCGGACCACGTCGGAAAGCGCCTCTTCGAACGCTGGATGCACGTCCACCAGGGCGCCGACGTCGCCACTGGTCAGGGCCACGGCATCGACGATCCGGTCCTCGGCCAGCGCCATTTGCAGCTCACCCAGCACGAGGTTCAGGTCGAAAGCCGCACTCGTCAGGGTGGCGTCGAGCTGCTTGGCCGCAGCACGCTGAGCCTGGTATTGCCAGGGGCTGGCCGGGGTCGACCAGGGCACGGCCTTGGCCGGCAGCGTAGTCATGCCATAGGCTCCCTTGACACCACGTTTCAGGAGGCCGAGGTCGACGGTGGTGCCGAAGCCCGGAAACAACCCGGGAATCTCCAGCGTCACGTCCGGGCCCGCGATGATGCCGTAGGTGGCGATGAACGGTACCGCAAAGGTCGCGCCATTGGACACGTACTTCACCACTTTGAGCACCCGCTCGGTGGCTCGCCCCTGGGGGCCGAGCAGGCCAATGATGTCGACACCAACGCCGCCCAGGGCATCGGCGATCTCAGTGGAATAGGCCGTGATCGTATTGGCACCCACCAGCACGGCATTACCCATCTGCCGGTCGACAATATTGAAGTCATCCCGGTCGGCTTCGAATACCGCCCGGTTGTCCGTGCTCCAGCCCTCCATCAGCTGCCGCGAGGCTTCCAGGCTGTTGTTGGTGATCTCCGTATAGGAATAGAAAACAGGGCCATCCAGCAGGGTCTGCTTCTGGCTCTTGAGAAAGAGGCTAATGGCTGCCTTGGCCGCGGGCTTGCCGCCGGCAAACCCCTGGGTGATGGCAATGGCGAAAACGGTGTCGACGCCTGTCTTGACGCCGTCGGCGATGGACGCCGCCGTGCTGTTGTCCAACTGCGCCGCGGTCAGTGCTTCCTTCACCAGAGCGAAGGCGGCATTGGAGATTTTCTTGCCGGCCTCGGCAATGACCGAGATTCCAAGGTCAGGGTTCTTCTCGATCAGCTGGTTCATCTGCTGCTGGATCGCCTGCTGGGTCGCCGCGTCGCCGGCGCTGAAACCGACCCAGCCGCGGCCCTGCAACTTGTTGAAGTCGAGCTCCTGCTGGAAATTCGCGTACTTCGCCTGCTTCTCTGCCAGTTTGGCGTTGGTACCGCCCAAGAAGTCATCGATGACATCGCCGATCAGCGCTGCAAGCCCATCCAGCACCGTGCCCAACAACTGGTCCGCAAACTGCACTCCGCTACGCGCGAGTCGCTCGGCCAGTACTGCGCGCTCGATCCCTTCCAGGTGCTCCGGAGTCGGGCTGGCCTTGACGCCCTCCAGGTACTGCTGCACCGCGGCTTCGACGACCTGGTAGTTGTTCGGCCCCAGCGCCGTCAGCTCCGCCACGAGCGCTTCCTTGCGGCCGATAACATCCGCCGGGGTCAGCAGGATCTGGTTGTCCGGCGGATTCTCGTCGCTGGCGCGAAGGTTGACCGCAAGGCCGTTGGTGAAATACACGGTAGTAGTCGATCCGTCCATGGCACTGGCCACAAATTCTTCCGACTGGGCCGCTTCGACGGTAATGGCGTAGTAGAAGGGGGTGGGGGCCTGCGTCCCGCTGAGCGGTGAAGAAAACACAAAGGGCAGGTTGGAGAAGCTGAACTGGCCCATGTCGGCCGGATTCAGGACGATCGAGGCCTCCTTCTTCCTCAGCTGGGTTGCGACGAAAGCACCATATTCGGCCGACGTTTCGTCTGCCCTTTGGGGGCGAATCGGATCAGGACTCCGCTGAGAAAAGACCGCTACTGTGGCCTGCTCGATGTCCTCTCCAGACGGCGAATCGATGGGAATGATCGTGGAATCCAGATGCCCACGAATCGTTCCCGGCCGGACGCCGCGACCGAAGATCAGGTAGCTCTGGCCGGCATTCGCGTCGCCGCCAACATCGGCTCGAGGAGCACCAATGATCAGGTCGTCCAGGCCGTCGCCATTCACATCGCCAGCACCCGAGACGCTCTTGCCAGACAGGTCACGCCCATTGATGCCGTCAACTCGGAAGCCGTCGGCACCCAGCGCGCCCAGATCCACAGGGGTCTTGTCCGCCTTGCCGAACACCACGTAGCTCTCGCCTGCTTCTCCGTCGCCGCCCGGATCGGCGCCAAGCGCACCAATGATCAGATCGTCCAGGCCGTCGCCATTGACATCGCCCGCGCCCGAGACGCTGTATCCAGAGGTGTCGGACCGGTCGATGCCGGCGATGCGAAAACCACCGGCGCCCAATGCGGCCAGGTCCACCGCGGTGCTGTCCGCCTTGCCGAACACCACGTAGCTCTGGCCGGCTTTCGATTCGCCGCCGGGATAGGCATTGGGAGCCCCGATGATCAAGTCGCCCAGGCCGTCGCCGTTGACATCGCCGGCAGCCGAGACGCTGCGGCCAGACCTTCCGTACGCATGATCGCCGTCGATGCGGAAGCCACCG
>JAWVZU010000185.1:0-8069 GCA_033722075.1 Lysobacterales bacterium | reverse complement strand
GGCCATCGTCGGGCTTGCCGTGTGGCTGATCTCGGGGTTGGCCGAGATCGACGCGCGCTATGCGGCTGGGCCGCAGATGCACATCGGGTTGCTGTTCGTTGCGCTGAGCCTTGCCGCCGGAGCGCTGGCTTCGCTACCCCTTCGCTGGCGGGCCTGGCAGAACTGTGTCGAGCTGATGAGCGTGGTGCCCGGACTGTTCCTCCTCACGCTCATCGAGCGGGAGCTACAACCACTGAGCGGACTTGGTCTGCTCACTTGGCCGATTTCTCTCGCTGCCTACGGCGCCCTGCTCCATTGGCGGGAACGTAGTGATCCGGCACGACTACCGCTGCTCCACGCGATCGGATTCTGGACGCTCATCGCTCTCCTCACCCACGCCGCCCAGATCGCCATCGAGGCGCGACTCGGGCAAGCCAGCGCGTGGTGGCTTTCCTCGCTCGCGGCGATACCCACCGTGCTTGCCGCGGTGGCGTTCCTGCCGGCGGCGAATCGCTCGTGGCCGCTAAGCATGCATGCCCCCAGCTATCGCGGTGCCTGGCTGCTGCCGGTGGCGCTCTGGCTCAGCGGCTGGCTGCTGGTCAGCAATCTGGTCAGACCCGGAGCATATGCGCCGACGCCCTATCTGCCGGTTCTGAATGTCCAGGACCTGGTCAATGTCGGAACGCTGTGGCTGTTGGTCGGCTGGTGGGCGCAGGTGTCAGCGCGTACGCCGAACCGCGTGACACGCGCGGTGGGAACCGGCCTTGGAGCACTGGCGTTTCTGTTCCTCAATGCGGCACTGCTGCGGGCGTTGCACGTTTACCTGCCGGTCGCCTGGGATTTCGAAGTGATGCTCGACTCGTTCTCGGTCCAGGCTTCCCTGACCCTCCTCTGGGTCACGACTGCCCTGGCCCTGATGGTGACCGGTTCCCGGCGCGGAACCCGCTGGCTGTGGCTGGTAGGCGCCGGGCTCATGGGGGTCGTGGTGCTGAAGCTCTTCGCCGTGGATACGGCTGCCAGCGGCACGCTGGCCCGCATCGCTGCATTTTTCGGGGTTGCGATCGGTCTTTTCGTAGCGGGCTACTTTGCCCCTCGCCCGCCCAGCGAGCGAAATGGGTCCGGTGGCGGAATGCCGGGATGAGCGGCGGCTTTCTCGCGACCGGTCGGGTTGGCCAGGGATGGGCTGAACGGGTTATTCTGGTGGGCTGACTGATCAAAACGGAATTAGATGAACAAAAAAAGCAAGAAGAACAAGTCTTCATCGGTGGGCGATCTCTACGCGGAGCGCGAGGCCAACCGCTACGACCATCCCATCCCCAGTCGCGAAGCAATCCTCGCCCTGCTGAACGAGCGGCAGGAACTGATGAAATTCGACCGGCTGGCCCAGGAACTCGGTATCAGCGGCGACCGCGACCGGAATGCGCTGGAGAAACGCCTGGCCGCGATGGTCCGGGCCGGTCAGTTGATCAAGAATCGTCGCGGCGGATTCGGTATCGCTCGGAAGCTGGACCTGGAACCCGGGCGGGTCATCGGTCATCCGGACGGTTTCGGCTTCGTCGCCCTGGATGCCGGAGGCGACGACTATTTCCTCAACCCAAAGCAGATGCGTCGGGTTCTCCACGGGGACCGCGTGCTGGTCAGCCTCACCAAGGTCGACGCGCGCGGGCGCAAGGAAGGACAGATCGTCGAAATCCTCGAACGGGCCAACTCGCACGTGGTCGGCCGCTTTCACGAGGAATCCGGGATCAGTTTCGTGGTTGCCGACGAGCGGCGCTTCCACCAGGAAGTGCTGATCCCCAAGGAAAACATCGGGGCAGCCACGGTTGGGGATTACGTCTACGTCGAGATCACCGAGCAACCCGAATTCCGACGACAGCCCGTCGGGCGGGTGCTCGAAGTACTCGGCCGGAGCGTCACCGCACCGATGGCCGTGGAGATCGCGCTGCGCAGCTTCGACATCCCGAGTGACTGGCCAAAGGCTGCCCTGAATGACGCCAAGCGCATCCCGGACCACGTCGACGAACAGGATCACTCCGGGCGCAAGGACCTGCGAGACGTGCCCCTGGTGACCATCGACGGCGCGGATGCAAAGGACTTTGACGATGCGGTCTATGCGAAGCGGAACGATGACGGCGGCTGGAAGCTGCTGGTGGCGATTGCCGATGTCTCCCACTATGTCAGACCCGGCACAGCGCTGGACGACGAAGCCCAGCGGCGCGGCACCTCAGCCTATTTCCCGAACCGGGTGGTCCCGATGCTCCCGGAAAACCTGTCGAACGGCATCTGTTCGCTGAATCCGCGGGTCGATCGCCTGTGCATGGTCTGCGAGATCCAGTTCAAGCCCGACGGTCGCGCCGCCCGGAGCCGCTTCTATCCCGCGGTGATGCATTCTCACGCCCGGCTGACCTACGAACAGGCCTGGGATCTCATCAATGGCCGGGGGACCGACGACCAGTCGAAACCCATTCTGGAATCGCTCCAGGCGCTCTATTCGCTTTTCGGGGCCCTGCGAAACCGACGGGAACAGCGTGGCGCCATCGACTTCGATTCCCAGGAAGTCGGTTTTCGCTTCGATGACGAAGGCGAAGTCGAGGCCATCGTTCCGCGCAAGCGCAACGATGCGCACAAGCTGATCGAGGAATGCATGATTGCGGCCAATGTCGAGGCCGCGAAGACGCTGGAACGCAACAAGATCCCTGCGCCCTTCCGGGTCCACGCCCAGCCCAAGGCAACCAAGCTCGATGACCTGCGGGAGACGCTGGCACCGCTGGGCCTGACCGTACCGATCAGCGACAAGGTGAAACCGTCTCACTTCGCGAGAATCCTGAAGACCGTCGCCGGCCGCCCCGAACAGGGCCTGGTCGAGGCCCTCGTCCTGCGGACCCAGCAGATGGCGGTCTACCAGGTCGAGAACAAGGGCCATTTCGGGCTTGCACTGGATGCCTACACTCATTTCACATCGCCCATCAGGCGCTATCCCGACCTGCTCGTGCATCGTGCCCTGATGCGTACGGTGGGCGGCGGGTCCAAGGGTCCGGGCGCGGGCGATAGCGACGAGGTCACCCGCCTGTGCAGCCATTGCTCCATGGCCGAGCGGCGAGCCGAGGAGGCGGCGCGCGACGTCGACGCCCGCTTGAAGTGCGCCTACGCCGAGCGCCACGTGGGCGACGAGCTGGACGGAACCATCAGCGGAGTGACGTCCTTCGGGGTGTTCGTTGACCTCGACGGACTCGCCACGTCCGGGCTGGTCCACGTGACCATGCTGCCCAACGATTACTACCATTTCGACCCGACGGCCCACACCCTCACCGGCGAGCGCCAGAGGCGCACCTATCGCCTTGGAGACCGTGTCCGGGTAAACATCCTGCGAGTGGATCCCGATGAGCGCCAGATCGACCTGAAGATTGCCGCGTCGGACGACTGACCGCGCAGCCGACGGACGCGAAAATTCAGGCAAAAAATGCCTCGCCCCGGTTAACCGATATTTAACCCTTGCGATGCTAGCGTGACTCATTTGACAAGCGGGAGCCCGAATGGCGCGACCTCAGATCTTGCTGGCGTCGCGTTCACCGCGACGGCGCGAACTGCTCAAGCAGATCGGTGTCGGTTACACGACCCATCCCGTGAGCATCGACGAGAGTCCGCGTGCTACCGAAGAACCGGACCGCTATGTGCACCGCCTGGCGGAAGAGAAGGCTCGCCTGGCGTGGTCCCAGGCCAGGCCCGAGATCCCGGTCCTGGGCGCGGATACGACGGTCGTACTCGCCGGGCGCATCTACGGCAAGCCGAAGGACGAGGAGGACGCGGTCGCAATGCTCCTTTCGCTTTCCGCCACTACCCACCAGGTCCTCAGCGCCGTAGCCGTGACCGACGGAGATCGAGTCCTGTGCCGGGTACAGACCAGCGATGTCACGTTCGGGCCAATCTCGGAACATCAGGCCCGCGCCTATTGGCACACCGGCGAACCGGCGGACAAGGCCGGCGGGTATGCCATCCAGGGACTGGGAGCCATCTTCGTTGATCACCTGGCGGGCAGCTTCTCCGGCGTCATGGGCCTGCCGCTCCGGGAAACGGCTGAGCTTCTGGAACTTTTCGATCTTCCGCTGCTGAATGAGAAGAATTCTAGGAATTGTGCTTAATATATTGAATAATAATTCTTTTCCACCTTCGGTTTCGGCCTGCATGTGAGCGAAGAGATCCTCATCAATGTCACGCCCAGCGAGACCCGGGTTGCCCTGGTCGAGAACGGCATGCTGCAGGAGGTCATGATCGAGCGCAGCAGTCGGCGCGGCTATGTGGGCAACATCTACAAGGGGCGCGTCTCACGGGTCCTCCCGGGCATGCAGGCCGCCTTCGTGGATGTCGGCCTGGAGCGCGCGGCGTTTCTCCATGCGTCCGACATTCACCGGGCGGTAGGCAACGGGCAGGAGCCGCAGGATGCGCCGGACATCACAGAGCTGGTCTCCGAGGGTGGAGACGTCGTGGTGCAGGTCATCAAGGACCCGATCAGCAGCAAGGGCGCGCGCCTGACCACGCACATCAGCATTCCATCCCGGTTTCTGGTCCTCATGCCCTATTCGCAGCAGGTTGGCGTGTCGGTGCGGATCGAAGACGAGGAGGAGCGCCAACGCCTCCGAACGTTGCTGCAAGACGCCATGAGCGAGGAGGAAACGCACGGCTATATCGTGCGCACCAATGCCGAGGGCGTCGACCAGTTTGCGATCCGTGCGGACCTGGCCTACCTGAAAAAGCTTTGGGAAAAGATCCGCGAGGACGTCGGCGCCGCAGAGGCCGGGGATTGCGTTTATGAAGACCTGAGCCTGGACCTGCGCGCCCTGCGCGACACGATGACGGCCGACGTCGATCGGGTGCGCATCGATGCAACGGACTCCTACCGTCGCGTGATCGGCTTCGCCCAGCGCTTCATTCCCCAGTGGGCCGGCCGTATCGAGCTTTTCTCGGACGACCGCCCGATTTTCGACCTGTACGGCGTCGAGGACGACATCCAGAACGCGCTGCGCCGCCACGTGCCGCTCAAATCCGGCGGCCACATCGTCTTCGATCAGACCGAGGCGATGACGACCATCGACGTCAACACCGGTGGCTTCATCGGGCACCGGAATCTCGAAGAGACCATATTCAAGACCAACCTCGAAGCGGCCCAGACCATCGCGCGCCAGTTGCGGCTTCGGAACCTGGGCGGGATCATCATCATCGACTTCATCGACATGACCGATGAGGATCACAAGGTGCAGTTGCTGCGTACGCTGCAGAAAGCCCTGGCCAAGGACCACGCCAAGACCTTCATCTCCAATATTTCGCCCCTAGGACTGGTCGAAATGACCCGCAAGCGGACTACCGAGAGCCTCGAGCGGGTCCTCTGCGAACCCTGCCCGGCCTGCTCCGGGCGCGGCACCATGAAGACCGCCGAGACGATCGTGTTCGAAATCTTCCGGGAGATCACGCGGGCGGTGCGGCAGTTCGAAGCCACCGAGCTGCTGGTCATGGCCGCGCCGACGGTCGTGGACCGGATCCTGGACGAGGAATCGGCGACCCTTGCCGACCTCGAAGGCCAGATCGCCAAGACCATCCGCTTTCAGTCCGAGGATCAGTACACGCAAGAGCAGTTCGATGTGGTGCTGCTCTAGCCTGAATATTGCACGAAGGACGCGCGAATCATGGAAATGGGGCTAATGGAATTAATCGCTTACGACCGGTGTGGCGCACCAAACGGAATATCAGTTCGCGCTATCGGTTTTCCACCCAATCTCGAGGGACATCTCGCCCGATCCCCCTTCCCAGGAGCCTCGGGGGCGTCCCACGGCCCTCGCGTTGCTGTTCCAGAAGTTCAGATGCAAGGCGCAGGGCGCAGCACCATAGCCCGTTCTATGGTCAAGCCGTGCAACACCGCAGCTGGGCTTCTGGGACGCAACCCGCAGGGACGGGCCTTTGCGCGGCCTGGATCTGCGTTCCTCGTCGTTCATTGGCATAAAGCCAACCTCTCTCCTCGCGCCTTGCCCAGACCGCGCAAAGACACCGTCGCGAGGGTCGTGGAACGTCCCCGAGGCTCCTTGAGCTACGGCTATGTCTGTTCGGACGATCGACCAAGCTGCCGTCGCGAGCTTGACCGGAAAATCCGACCCCTCATACAACATCCAGGCTAATCACGGGGAGCACCGCGCTATGAAAATTCTGATCGTGGGTGGGGGAGGTCGCGAGCATGCCCTCGCCTGGAAGGCCGCGCATTGCGAGGGCGTCGACTCGGTTTTCGTCGCACCCGGCAACGCCGGGACGGAGATGGAGCCGAAGGTCGAGAACGTGCCCATCGGTGCGGAGGACGTGGATGCGTTGCTCGAGTTCGCCGGAAAGGAGCGGATCGACCTGACGATCGTGGGGCCGGAGGCGCCGCTGGTCGCGGGAATCTCCGACCGGTTCGCAGCCGCGGACCTGCGCTGCTTCGGTCCAAGCGCTGCGGCGGCTCGCCTGGAAGGCTCCAAGGCCTACGCCAAGTCGTTCATGGCGGAGCACGGCATCCCCACCGCCGAGCACCGCACTTTTTCCGAACTCGACCCGGCCCTGGCTCATATCCGCGAGCGAGGGGCGCCGATCGTGATCAAGGCGGATGGCCTGGCTGCCGGCAAGGGCGTGATCGTCGCGCGGAATGTCCAGGAAGCCGAGGAGGCGGTGCGCGACATGCTCGCACGCGACGCTTTCGGCGAGGCAGGCCGCGAAGTCGTCGTCGAGGATTTCCTCGAAGGCGAGGAGGCCAGCTTCATCGTCATCTCGGACGGGACCCACGTCGTTCCGCTGGTGAGTTCCCAGGACCACAAGACCCGGGACGACGGTGACCGGGGGCCGAATACCGGCGGGATGGGCGCGTATTCACCGGCGCCGGTGGTGACGCCCTCGGTGGCCCAGCGGATCCGGGCGGAGGTGATCGAGCCGACCATTCGCGGTCTTCGGGAAGCCGGTACGCCCTTCGTTGGATTTCTTTATGCCGGACTGATGATTGGTACCGACGGCTCGCCGCAGGTCCTGGAGTTCAACGTCCGTTGCGGGGATCCCGAGACCCAGCCGATCATGATGCGTCTGAAATCGGATCTCGTCGCGCTCTGCAAAGCGGCCGTGGACGGTCGGCTGGAAGACCGGCGTGCACTCTGGGACCCGCGCACCTGCGTTGGGGTGGTCATGGCGGCCGGCGGTTATCCGAACGAGTACAAGAAGGGCTATCCCATCCTCGGCCTGGACCGGGTTGCCGATGCCAAGGTCTTCCATGCCGGAACTCGCTTCGACGATGCGGGACATGTGGTCACCAACGGCGGACGCGTACTGTGCGTCTGCGGCATGGGCGACTCGATCGCCGATGCGCGGGCGGTGACCTACGGGGCCGTCGATCACATCCAGTGGCACGACGCATTCTACCGACGGGACATCGGGCACCGGGCGCTCGAGCGCTGAGCCGGAGCGCACGCGAATCGTCCAACGAAGGAGATGGCATGGCCTATCAGCACAAATCGATTCCGCCCCGCGAACGCCTGATCGTCGCGCTGGACGTGCCCACGCCCGAGGCGGCGCTGGGGCTGGTCGGTGAGCTGGGCGATGCGGTGGTCTTCTACAAGATCGGGCTCGAACTCTTCATGACCGGCGGCTACTTCGAACTGGTCGAGCAGCTTGCCGCTCGAGACAAGAAGATCTTCTGCGACCTGAAGTTCTTCGATATTCCCAACACCGTCGCCTCGGCGGTACGCCAGTTCAACGAACTGCCGGTTCAGTTCTGCACCGTTCATGGAAACGACGGGATGATGGCCGCCGCGGCTGAAGCCGCGGACTCGGTCCAGGTGCTCGCCGTGACCGCGCTGACCAGCCTGGACCGGGGCGATCTGGATGATCTGGGATTCCAGTGCGATGTCGAGGCGCTGGTTCTTTCCCGCGCCCGTCGCGCGCTGGCGGTCGGTTGCGCGGGCGTGGTGTCTTCGGGTTTGGAAGTGCCCAGGCTGCGTGCGGAGGTCGACCATGCGCTGGTAACGGTCTGTCCCGGCATCCGCCCGGTCCTCAACCAGGATGACGATCAGAAGCGGGCCGTCGACGTC
>JAWVZU010000184.1:0-8076 GCA_033722075.1 Lysobacterales bacterium | reverse complement strand
GCGATCCGACAGCAGGTTGAGTACCCGGTTGCTGGTATTCCAGGCAAACGACTCGCCCCCGGCGGCAACGCGCAGACTGGTACTCAGTTCCGCATGGTTCTCGGCACGAAAGCGCAGTGTCAGGCTGCCCGCCTCGGTGCCGGTCACGGCTCGTCGCTCGCATCCGGGACAGCGGCCGGTGAAGGCCAGCGCCTGGAGCCGCTCCGGGTCGTCGGATTCGATGTTGTCGGCCCAGACCCAGCGCGGCTCGCCGGAGTCGTTGTAGAAGAGAAACACGGACAGGACCCAGTCGGCCTGGGTGGAAATGCTCATGCCGTAGCCCGGGCGGTCGGCCTCATACCAATAGCCGGTCCGGTCCTCGGCGATCGGGGCGTCGCCGACGATCAGCGGCTCGATCCGGTGGCTCCCGGAACGCTCGCCCAGGCGCCAGTCCATGCGGGCCTGGTAGCCCGAGTCGAAACTGATCTGAAGCTCCCCGACGGACTCGCCGGTCAGCGCTTCACCGTCGCGGGTGTAGCGGGCCAGCGGCAGTGTCCAGGTTTGGCTGCCCGGTTCACCCACACCGAGATACCAGACCGGATGACCTTGATCGTCGTAGGTGGCCCAGGTCGCGACGAGGCGCCCGCCGGAGCGGTGCAGGTCGATGCCCCAGCCGGGATCTTGCGGGTCATACCAGAAACCGGCGCGAAAGAACGCTTCCGGGTGCTGGGTATAACCGTTGCTGAGCCGCTCTGCGGCGTATCCGGCGAGGCCCGGACCAAGGAAGAGCAGGAAGAGAAAAAGACGAAGCACGCTCATGCACAACTCCGTAAGGTTGCCCTGCCGATAATCTAGCAGGTCCCGCGGCGCAAGACACCAGGACAAGGTCGACCCGGGGATCCAGAATGTCCTTGACCCTGGGCCCTGTCCGCGAATGCCGGACAACTTGTCCAGCCGCCGGCCAATGGTCAAAATCGTGCCGGATGATTCGGCAAACCACGCCAAGGACCAGAGCAACCTCCCCGGCCGATGCGAGCGTCTGTCTTGATTGCGGCACCAGCCTCGTCGGAGAGTATTGTCACGTCTGCGGGCAGCGGCGGCTGACCCCGGAGCAGCGACGGCTGGTCCCCTTTCTCAAGGAAGCGCTTCGGCACCTGACCAATCTGGATGGCCGCCTGCTGCGAAGCCTCGGTTTCCTGCTGCTCTTGCCGGGTCGCCTCCTCGTAGCCTTCATCGCCGGCAGTCGCAGGCGCTACCTGAGCCCGATCGCGCTGTTTCTGACCGTCAACCTCGTCTACTTCGTCAGTCCGACGATCACCGACCTGAACCTGGGGCTGGAAGATCAGTACGTCCAACACTACGGCGAGTGGGCGCGGGTGCTGGTCGACCGGCGGCTGGCCGAAGGCGCCGATGCAACGGCCCTTGAGCGGGCCTTCAACGCGCAGTCGCTCAACGTCGGCAAACTGCTGGTCATTCTTCATGTGCCGGTGTTCGCTCTGGTGCTTGCACTGCTGCTGCCCTGGCGGCACCTGCACGCGACCGATCACCTGGCCGCCGGCCTTTACCTGGCCGCGTTCCTGCTCGCCTCGCTGGTGCTGGCGCTGCTGTTGGGAACTGGCGCCATAATGGCAACCCAATACCTGGCAGGTGAACCGGCAATGGTGATCGGAGCGGTTCGTCAGCTATGGTTGGTCGCGGTGATTGCCTGGACCATCCACCTGTTGCGCCGCGGCTACGGGACATCGTGGTGGGGTGCCGCCTGGCGCGTGCCCCTGCTGCTGATGGGCGCCATGGCCGGTCACGTGTACTTCTACCGACCACTGCATTTTCTGATCACCTTCTGGACCGCCTGAGGTTCACAATCGGCCTTGGCCAGATAGATTTTGGGGTGTCCAAGATTTCCGCGGGCTCTGATCGAAGGTAAAGTAAGGCGATCCCTTTAGCCCCAGGAAATTCCATGCCGACGCGCATTACTTTCGCACTCATCCTGTTTGTCTCATCCATCGCCTATGCCCACGCCGGCACCAGGATGCTGCGCTATCCGGACATCCACGGCGACCAGCTCGTATTCAGCTATGCGGGTGACCTGTGGCTGGCCAAGGTCGACGGCCAGGAACCGGCCCGGCGACTCACCAGCCATCCCGGCCTGGAGATCTACCCCAAGTTCTCCCCCGACGGCACCCGGATCGCCTTTGCCGGCCAATACCGGGGCGATGAGCAGGTGTACGTGATCGACGTGACCGGCGGCGAACCCAAGCAGCTCACTTTCTATCCCGTGAGCGGCCCCCTGCCCGCCCGCTGGGGCACCGATCACCAGGTGTACGGCTGGAGCCCGGACGGCAATGCAGTGCTCTTCCGCTCGCTCAGGGAGATGTTCGGCAACGGCAAGCTGTACCGCGTGTCGGTGGACGGCGGGCTTCCGGTGGCGCTGCCCATGCCGCGGGCCGGCTCCGGGGCTTATTCGCCGGATGGGAACCGAATCGTCTACTCTCCTCTGTTCCGCGACTTCCGCACCTGGAAGCGCTACGAGGGCGGCTGGGCCCAGAACCTGTACATCTTCGACCTGGAAAACAATCGTGCCCGGCAGATCACCGATCATGCCCGCACCGAACGTGACCCCATGTGGCTCAGCGATGCCGGCATCCACTTCGTCTCGGACCGCACCGGCACCCTGAATCTGTACCGCTGGGCCGAAGGTGAAATCACCCAGCTCACGGACTCGGACAAGTGGGACATCAAGTGGGCCAGCAGTGACGGACGGTCGAAGATCGTCTACGAGATCGCCGGCACCATTGGCCTGTTCGACACTGCCGACCAGACCGAGAAATTGCTCGAAATCACCGTGCCCGACGACCATGTGCGCCGCACCAAGCGCCGCATGGAAGTGGCCGGCAACATCGAGGATTTCCAGTCCTCACCGGACGGCAGACGGGTCGTGATCACGGCCCGTGGCGACGTCTTCACGGTGCCGGTGGAGCACGGCGTGACCCGCAACCTGACCCAGCGCGGCGACGCCCACGACCGCGAGGCCGCCTGGAGCCCCGATGGCAAGAACGTGGCGTTCAATTCCGATCGCATGGGCGAGGAAACCCTCATGATCGTTGATCAGGACGGCGGCGAGGCCCGAGCGCTCAGCGCCCCCAAGGAGACCCGTCTCTACCGTCCGCGCTGGAGCCCCGACAGCCGGCACATCGCCTATTACGATCACCTCGGCAAGATACACGTGGTGGATCTCGAGGGCAGGAGCCGGGAGGTGTACCACTCGCCCTACCAAGTCAGCAGCGACTACAGCTGGTCGCCGGACTCGAGGTGGCTGGCCTTCAGCCGCGACCAGCACGACACCAACAACGACGTACTGTCGGTGTGGTCGTTGGACGACGGCGACCTGCACGACGTTACCGACGGCTTCTTCAATACCTACTCACCCAGCTTCAGCCCTGACGGCAAGCATCTGTATTTTCTCTCCGCCCGCGAGTTCGCACCGCAGATCGGCGCGTTCGAGTGGAACTACGTCGGCGACCGGGAGACCGGCATCTTCGCCATCGCGCTGACCGCCGAGGCAGGCAACCCCTTCCTGCCTCGCAACGACGAGGTGGCCATCGAGGAAAAGAAGGGCGACGACGACAAGGACGACGAGAACAAGGACGATGAGGTATCCGTGGAGATCGACTTCGACGGTATCGCCCAGCGGATCATCCGGGTCCCCATCGATGCCGGCAACATCGGCGAGGTCATGGCTCTGGAAGACCGGATCCTCTACATCACCTCGGGGCCGTTCTACTACGGTCGGGAGTCCGATGTTCAGACCACGCTGCGCAGTTTCGATCTCGAGAAGCGCAAGTCGGAGGCCCTCATCGAGAAACTCCAGGGCCTGGCCATCAGCGCCGACGGCAAGTATGCAATCGCCAGGATCGACGGCAGCTTCAAGCGCTACGAGATCGCCAACCCCAAGGAACCCAAGGACATCAGCACCGCCAACCTCATCGTCTACCGTGCCCCCGCCGAGGAGTGGCCTGTGATCTTCGACGAGGTGTGGCGCCGCTTCCGGGACTACTTCTATGTCCCCAACCTGCACGGCTACGACTGGGTAGCTCTGCGCGACCAGTACCGCCCCCTGGTGGAGGACGTCTCAACCCGGGAAGACCTGAACACCCTCATCGGGGAGATGATCGCTGAACTCAACGTGGGCCACGCCTACATCGCCGGCGGCGATCTGCAGGCGCCCAAGCGTTCCTCCGCCGCGCTGCTGGGCGCGCGCTTCGAGGCTGATTCCCGCAGCAAGCGTTACCGCATCGCCCACATCTACCCGGGCCACAACGAGGAACCCAAGTACCGCTCTCCGCTCACTGAAGTGGGCGTGGGCATCAACGTTGGCGATTACATCCTGGCCATCGACGGCCGCGAACTCACCACCGCCGACAACCCCTACGATTTGCTCACCGACCGCGGTAACCAGCCCGTTGAACTCACTGTCAATGACAGGCCCGACAGCGACGGCGCCCGAACCGTGCTGGTCGACGCGATCAGCGATGAGACCAAGCTCGTCTACCTGGAATGGGTGGAGAACAACCGCCGCTACGTGGCGGAAAAGACCGACGGCAAGGTCGGCTATCTGCACATCCCCAACATGGGCGCCGATGGCATCTACGAGTTCATCAAGTGGTTCTATCCTCAGATCCGCAAGCAGGGCCTGATCGTCGACGTCAGATCAAACGGGGGCGGCAATGTGTCCCAGATGATCATCAGGCGACTGATGCAGAAACCCCTCGCCTTCGGCTTCCGGGCCCACAGTGACTGGTCCAGCACCTACCCGGCGACTGCATTCAACGGTCCGATGGTGAGCCTGATCAGCGAGGACTCTGCGTCCGACGGGGACATCTTCCCCTACTTCTTCCGCGAAGCCGGCCTTGGCCCGCTGATCGGCAAGAAAACCTGGGGCGGCACCGTGGGCATTACCGGACACGGGCCGCTGATCGACGGCGGCCAGGTGTTCGTGCCCGAGTTCGGCCTCGGTCAGCCCGGCAAGGGCTGGATCATCGAGGGCGAGGGTGTAGCACCGGATATCGAGGTGAGCAACGATCCGGCCAGCGACGAAGACGCCCAGCTGGATCGTGGCATCGCCGAGGTCATGGCGCGCATCGAAGCGGAGAATCCAGAGTTTTACAAGAAGCCACCGCCGCCGGAGAAGCTGGACTGAGAACCGTGGAGAGGATTCTTATTCAGAAAACGTTTCCGCGGAAACGTCCATGCCGCGCTGCCCGAGACGGGCGGAACATTCGGTACGCGGTCCGGGACTTCGAGGAATTTGTCCCGATCGCCTTTCGCCGCACGCTTCTGGAGGTACTCCACGGTCATGAGGGCAGCCATCTTCTCGGCCACCGCGGTACTGATGAACTGATTGATGGAAACCCCTATCGCAGAGCATGGGTCTCCAAAGAAAGAACACTTCCTCTCATTTAGATTGATGGGCGTCAACTCCGCGGCAGTACATATTAGCTACAATTAATACGGCTCACCGTGAACCAGAATGTTTGAGAGAAGGCCAAGTAGGCCGTGGTTGGGTTCGCACTGTATTTCGACCGAACCATAACGATTCTGGGGCGCAGGCAAACAAGGCTTTCTTAAGGTCATTTGTGCGTCGTTTCTTTCCTGAGGACTTGACGCAAGACGTAGAAGGAGGCCGAAATGCCACATCAAAGCTGTCTGCTTCATCCAGCCACCTCTCGTTGCACATTGCTGGCGAGCATCCTGTTCTGCCTGCTTGTCGCACCCTTTGCCCTCGCGGCGCCGCCGGCGGATCCAAACGAGCAAAGCGTGCCGGCTCAGCTCACGACGATCCAGACCACGCTCGCGGAATTCGAGGCCCGGCTCATGGCCGAAATGGCAGCCATGGAAGGCCGCCTTGACCTGACCCTGGCTGAAATACGGGCCAGTGCCGATGCCGGCAACGACAAACTCGTCCTCTTACAGGCGTCTGCAGACGAATTGCAGGTCGGTGTGGATGAGCTGGAAGCGCTGCTGGACGATATCTTCGATGTCGTGACCGAGGTGAATATCGAAATGACCACCACGCTCTGCTTCGATGCAGGTGCGAAATTCGAGGGTGCCGTGGGCATTCACGATGAGGTGGGTATCGGTTGGCCCAACGTGTTGTCGGCCAAAGCCATTCTCCAGGGCGAAGGCGGCATCGGCGGTGAACTCGCAGTCGCAAGCGAGATCTGCGTAGAGGTCCCGCTCTATTCAGTCCCCAGCACCGTATCGATGTTCACCAACACGGCGGAGTTTGATGATCTGATCGCTGCCGTCGCACTGCCGTCGCAGGAGGTCGTCCCAATGCTGGCCAACGTCTACACCTTGATGATGCCGACACCGGATCAGGCTTTTCAGGCAATCGGGAACGTGACCGAGGCTTCTTCGGGATACAACGTTTATACGGGCAGCTTCGGACCACCCAACCCGGCCGCATTCCTCAGACCTGACGTGTTGCTCGAACCGGTGCTGCCGCTCGAGGTGCTGGAGTTCATCAATCAGGTTCCCGAAGCGCTTGAAGCGGCACTTCTGGATCCGTGCGGCACACTTGAAGCAACGCCGATTGGTGCTGCCCTGCAAGGACGCGACGACATCGAATTCCTGTGCACGGCGCATGCAAATATCTTCGGGCCTCTCGCCACAACAGTCGAAGGTCTGTTCGACGTCCTTGACGTCGTGCTCGATATCATCGATCCGCTCAATCTATACCATTGATGAAGAAGCCTTCCAGTCGGGCTGCGGGTTGAGCCCGCAGCCCTTTTTCATCGCAAATCGTCATCACGTCGTCATCCTCGGGCGACAACGTCGACCCGGGGATCCAGAAAGTCCATGACCCTGGATTCCCGCCTGCGCGCCCGTCCGCGATTCGAATTCATTCCACTCGCACGATGATTTCCGGCGGTATGGCGTGCGACGTGCCGTATTTCGTCCGAGCCCGGGCCAGCTTCAGCATCTCGGGCCGCTGCCACATTGCAAGGTAAGCCGGGTGGTTGAGGACCGCTTCGTCGAGTTGGAACACCGGCGAGAGGAACAACGGGCTGACCCCGGCAGCCAGCAGCGATCCATCGTCGATCATCTGGATGACCAAGTCCGCGGCCACATCGACTTCCCTGATGGCCATCAACGTATTGATGTAAAGAAGTGCCACCGGGCGAACGGCGCGATCCTCACCCATGGGTAGCCGCTCGAGCACGCCGGTCCGGCCGCTCAGAAGGGCGGACAGGTCTTCCGTGACCTGTTCAATGTCTCCGGCAATGTCGCTCGGAGTATTGGATGCCGCCAGTCGCTCCAGCAGCTTGTCGCGAACCGGGCGCCAATCGGCATCGCGCCGTATCAGTGCCAGCCACCAGTGCATGAATGCGATCGGCCTGAAATCGGTACCGAGGGAAAGAAGCTCGGCCACGTTGTCCATCGCCTCGCTGACTCGACCGGCGAGGAACAATCGTTGGGAATAGACCCGGTATCGGGTCGAATTCAGTGGATCGAGGGCAAGAACGCGACGCATCACCTGGACGGATCGTGCATAGTTGCCCACAACCTCCCACGCCCCGGCCAGCGCGTACTGGCCTTCGACCATCGACGGATACTTTTCGGTGACACCGAGGAGTATCTCCAGACCGTCTTCGAAACTGAACTGCTCGATGCGCCGCGAACCCTGGACCGCCAATGCCAGAGGATGATCCGGTTCCAGTGCCAGCGCCCGATCGGCGGCCGCATCGACACGCCGATGCATCTCCTCGAAGCTGAGGCCCATTTCCTCCGGCCCACTGATGGAAAGGCTGTATGCGTAATAGGCCCAGGCATCGGCATAACCGGGATCCAGCTCCGTGGCAAGCGCGAACTGCGCGATGCCGTCATAGCGATTACTTCCCTGGTGACGCTCGGCGAACAGGTGTCGCCCCTCCAGAAGCGCTTGGAAGGCCGCCTGATTGGCCGGGCGCGAGGCAGCCGCTTGGGCTTCCAGCTGGACTTTCAATGCCGTGGCGATCTGGCGGGCGATGCGATTCTGGATCTCGAAGACGTCGCTCACGGACTCGTCGTAGGATTCCGACCACAGGTGGAAGCCGG
>JAWVZU010000183.1:0-8108 GCA_033722075.1 Lysobacterales bacterium | reverse complement strand
GTTCAGATCCACGTAGGCGAGACAGGACAGCAAAGCTTTCTCGTTGATCAGTGCCTGGGACTTGAAGCGGCCTTCCCAGAAGGACCCGGTGCAAAGGTCTTCACGGTTAGCGCGCTTGGCAATCGGCTCGTTGAGACACTTCATGAACCAGGAGAGGTCACCCAGATAGTCTCGCCGAGTCTTGATCCAACCCGCGTAGGTCGCTTTCTGGTCGTCATTGGCGTTCCCAGACCGAACGTCCTGAACCCACTGGGGTGTGGAGTAGAGCATTGACCAGCGTTCGAACACTTCATCCTCGGACCAGAGCTCGTTGGCGCCGGGATTAAGATGGACAACGAGGTGGTAGTGGTTGGTCATGATCGAATAGCCCGCCACGTCGATCGAAAAAGCCCGGCTTAGTGTCTCCAGGCGTTCGATGATCCACGTGCGGCGGTGCTCGTAATCTCGGCCCGTGGTGCGATCAAGCCCGCAGAGAAATGCGCGCCGCACACACCGGCCGATGATGTGATAGTAGCGACAATGTTCCGGATGGACGATCTGCTTCCTTGCAATGGCCATGGCGATGCCTGTCATGGTGATTCGTCACAACCCTAGCGTTTCAAGCGACGGCCGTCTGTAGGAATTTTCCCATGATCTGCCTGTCTGGGCTTCAGTGGCCTGTCTGGGCTTCAGTGTTCATGATCTGCCTGTCCGGGCTTGAGTGCAGGTTCGTCGAGGTCAGGCGATCACCGTTGGGAGATTCTACGGCTTCAGGACACTTACCCCTTAGACCAGTGACGTTTTCGAGGTCACTGTTTCAAGCAAATGCTCCGCTGATTTCCGTAAACCCACTGACAAAGAGCGGGCGGAGAAGCGTATGGGCCGAGCGCCGCGAGATCCCGGCAAGGCTGCTGCGAGAAGCAGATGGCTTTGCTACCAAGCCTAATGGCGGAATCGGCTCCGCGAAGTTTGATGGCGGCGAAGCTTCTGCGAGGGGAATCATGTTCGGATCGAAGAAGAACATAGTTGAGGAATACACGGCAAGGAGAGCATCAGACGCGCTCGGCCTTTTCAAGGAGGACGCCAAAAAGAAGGCCAAGGAGGGGTATGTTCCGGAATCATGGAACTGGGAGGAAGGCAGGTGGGGTACAGGCCACTTCGTCTTTGCGTTCCTCTTGTGTTTTGTATTGGTCGGCATCCCAGTGATCGTTTATATGCTCATCGTGAATCCGCATGGGACGCTGACGGTCACTTACGTTCACAAGGGAGTAAAAGAGGCGGGCGTCCAGTCACTTGATGACAAGACATCCCTTGAGGGTGCGGGAAAGGTGTGTGCCTCGGATCGGCGCCGCTTTGATCCTGGTTGACCGCGGGCGAATAGGGAATATGATGCCCTGATCAACTTTGGGGTAGCTAGTGTCCGAGGATCAGAATCGAACAATCGCGCGGCTGCAGCAGGTGCTGGCGGTGACCCGGCGGCTGGCCGTCGAGATTGAGCTCGTGCCGTTACTGGAGTCGATCGCCGAAGCGGCCTGTGACGTCATCGACTGTGAGCGCGCGACGGTTTTTGTGCTCGATCACGGCTCGCAGGAACTCTACAGCAAGGTCGCAACGGGTGTAGGCGAGCAGGAGATTCGTATTCCGGCGAGCAAGGGCATTGCAGGCGAGGTGGCCCAATCGGGCTCAGCCTCGAATGTGCCGGATGCCTATAGCGACCCTCGCTTCAATCCCGAAGTGGACCGCCAGACCGGCTTCAAGACGCGCAACATGCTCACCCTCCCTTTGGAGGGGCTCGATGGAAAGCGAACCGGAGTTCTCCAGCTTCTGAATCGCCGCAACGGCGGGTTTACCGAGGAAGATCAAGATCTTGCGGAAACGCTCGGATCGCAGGCCGGTGTCGCACTGCAACGCCATCTGTTGCTCCAGGAGTATGCGGCAAAGCTCCGAATCGAGCGTGAGCTCGACATCGCCCGCGAGATCCAGCGCAAGCTCCTCCCGACCCACCATCCGATCGTCTCCGGCTATCGCATTGCCGGATGGAATTTGCCGGCCGATAAAACTGGAGGGGATTGCTTTGATTTTCCCCGGGCGAAAGGGGATCGGCTCGGCGTCGTCCTTGCGGATGCGACGGGACATGGCATCACCGCGGCCATGTGCATCGCGCAGTTCCGTTCCTTGGTCAAGGCGACAACCCGTCTGAGTGAAGAATTGGCTGCGATCGCGACCCACGTCAACGAGCTGCTCACCGATGATCTGCCCGACGACCGCTTTGTGACGGCCTTCATGGGTGCCCTTAGTAGCGATTCCCACCGCATCGACTACGTCTCGGCAGGACAGGGACCGCTTCTCCACCTGCACAACAATGGTGATGTCGATATCCTGCCGCCCAGCGGTGCACCGCTGGGAGTGCTCAATGGATATACGTACTCCCTGGCAGATAGCGTGGTCCTGAAGGAAGGCGATATCTTTTGTCTGATGACCGATGGCTTTTTCGAATGGGCTGATCCCGATGGAGAAGAGTTCGGCGTGAGCCGGGTCGTTGATCTGGTGGTGGAGAACCGGCACGAAGACCCCGACACGATCATCGAGAGCCTCTATGGTGCAGTCCGCGAATTCTCTCGCGGAACGTCCCAGGCGGATGACCTGACGATAATCTTGATTCAGCGGGCACCCTGAAAGTCACCTAATTCGTCCCAAACGGCCGATACGGCTTCGTGCTTGCGTTGTCGCGGTGCGGCAAGATCTGCCTGTCCGCAATTTGAAGATGTAAAGATCTGCCTGTCCGTGATTGGGAGAGATGAGCAAAATGAAGAGCATGCCCCGCATAAAAAGTTACTTGAGATGTTTACCATAACCAAATGAATTAAAATGATTTACTGTTGGGTCAAGGGATGGTGGACATTTCCTCACCCACGGCACGCGGGGATCATTTCATCATCGTAGCAATTTCCTCCGATATGCAGAGAACGCCATGCGATCAAAGATGCTGTTTCTTGCCTGTCTGGGCTTTCTTGGATTCTCGGACGTTGAGGCCGTGACGGATCCGGCGACGAGTCCAGCCACGAATTCCGGACGTTCGACGGTCTATGCGCCTGAGGGCGCGGTGGCGACCAGTCAGCCGCTGGCGACCGGGGCCGCCCTGAAGGTGCTCCAAGAGGGAGGCAACGCGATCGATGCGGCGGTCACGGCGGCTGCGGTGCTGAACGTCACCGAACCGCACATGACCGGCATGGGCGGGGACATGTTCGCGATTCTCTGGTCCGCAAAGGAGGAGCGTCTGGTCGGACTGGACGCCAGTGGCCGCTCGGGATCTCTCGTGGACGTCGATGCGCTGATCGAAGCCGGTGCGACGGATGTGCCGGGAACCGGCGCGCAGGCGGTTACCGTGCCCGGCGCGCTGTCCGGCTGGCAGGCCCTTTTGGAACGTTACGGAACGCAGTCACTGGCACAGGCACTCGGCCCCGCCATGCGGATCGCCGAAGACGGCTTCCCGGTCACGCCGATCATTGCCCAGGACTGGGCACTCGTGAAGGACAAGCTGTCCCGGGATCCCGGCGCAGCCTCAACATTCCTCATCGATGGACGGGCGCCCCGGGCGGGTGATTGGTTCCGGAACCCCGACCTCGCGGCCACATTCAGGAAAATCGCCGAAGAAGGCCCGGGCGTGTTCTACGGCGGTGACCTGGGTCGGACCATCGTCGACGGCCTGGCCGAACTGGGCGGGTTTCTGACCCTGGAGGATCTACGCAGCCACCAGTTGCGCTGGGTCGATCCGATCAGTGTCGACTACAAGGGCTATACGCTCCATGAACTGCCGCCGGCCGGGCAGGGCATCGCGGCACTCCAGATGCTCAAGATGCTCGAGGGGCTGGACGTGAAGCGCCTCGGGCACAACTCTCCCGCGTACTTCCATACGCTCATCGAGGCCAAGAAGCTGGCCCACGCCGATCTGGCGCGTTATATCGCCGACCCGGATCACATGACGGTAACTCCGGCGGCCCTGATCGATCCGAACTACCTCGCCGAACGGGCGAAGATGATCGACCCGCAGCTGGCCAGCGAGCAGCCGGAGCCCGGTGAACCGCAGACCCACTCGGAGACGATCTACCTGTCCGTGGCCGACCGCCACGGCAACATGGTTTCCTTCATCAATTCCATCTACAGCTACTTCGGGTCGGGGGTGGTCATTCCGGGCACCGGCGTGATGCTTCAGAACCGCGGGGCGGGTTTCACCGTCGAAGCCGGTCATCCCAACCAGCTCGGGCCCGGCAAGCGACCGCTGCATACGATCATTCCGGCTTTCGTCACCCGGAACGGGAAGCCCTGGTTGGCCTATGGCGTCATGGGTGGTTCCATGCAGCCGCAGGGACATGTCCAGGTGCTCCTGAACCTGCTCGAGTTCGGCATGGATCTGCAGGAAGCCATCGATGCGTCGAGATTTCGTCACTTGAGCGGCAAGACGGTGGCCATCGAAAACCTCGATCCCGATACGCGGACGGCGTTGGAAGCACTTGGGCACGAATTCCGGGAGGCGGAGGGTATTCCCTTCGGCGGCGCTCAGGCGGTGATGCGGCTGGATCGGGGCTGGGCGGCCGGGTCGGATCCCCGCAAGGATGGGATGGCCGCGGGGCACTGAACTCGACGCGCCCGTGGCCACTGGCCAGTGGCGGGCGATTTCTTTACAATGCGCCCCTCTTGGCGGAGCGTAGCGCAGTCTGGTAGCGCACCACAATGGGGTTGTGGGGGTCGGGAGTTCGAATCTCCCCGCTCCGACCAGGATCTCCTCGAATCGAATTCAGTCAGCCGAAATCGACGCCTCTGTCGGGTCGCCCTCGACCAGCAGCTGCGGATCGATCCGTGCATCCAGAAGGTTCATTCGCCAGTCCAGATGTGGGCCCGTCGCGCGCCCGGTCGCACCCACCCGTCCGATGAGGTCGCCCTGCGCCACGCGCTGACCCGGCTCGACCAGGACCTCGCTCAGGTGCAGGAACGACGACGTCAGCCCGTGCCCGTGGTCGATGATCAGGGTGCCTCCCGAGTAATAGAGGTCAGGTTCCGCCATGGTGACGATGCCGGGGGCCGGCGCGACAACAGGCGCGCCCTCCGGAGCGGCGACGTCCACTCCGAAATGGGGCCGGCGCGGTTCGCCGTTCAGAATCCGCTGGCTTCCGTAAACGCCGCTGATGGGGCCGCGCGAGGGCCACACGAATCCAGCCCGGAAATCCGGCCGCAGGTCCCGCGCGGCGCGTGCCGCTGCCACGGCCTGGGCTTCCCGGCGAATGCGCTCGAGCACCTCCGGCGGAGGCGTCACCTGCTTGGGGGGCAGGCCGTCGATGCGTTGAATTTCATACTCGCGCGGCGCTACATCAATGTCGATGCGCTCCTCCGCGCCGTCCGGGCGCCTGATCTGCAGCGTCGCCTGCGGCGGCGCGTCGCGGCCGAAGCCGATGATGAACAGGCCGTCCGGTCCGACCGGCACGGGCGTGTCGTCCAGGTGGATTTCAGATCCCGGTTCCGCGAACCCCTGCAACATCCCGCCCTGGACCGGACTGCCGCTCAGTTCTGCGCCGGAAAGCGTGCCGGTCGGCAACATCAGGGCCAGCAGGGCAATGATTCTCATCGGTCTTCAGCCTCCAGCGGTGCATAGTCCAGGGATTCCAGGAGCCGGTTGACGCGCCGCACCAGGTTGCGCGAGATGCCGGTCCAGTCGAGTCGAGTGCCGCGGCCCAGGGACTGCGCCGAAATGGCATCTTTGCTGTAGGCGCCGTCGTCGCCCGGGCCCCGCTCGAAGGGTTCAGACCAGATTCTGTCGACCCAGTTCGGCAGCGGTTCCAGGTGCAGCTCGTCGGCCAGGCGGGCCAGTTCCGTTGCCGGGTCCCGCGCCAGGTCTTCGTAGCGCAGTCGGACCGTGAGCGGGAAGGGCGACTGCTCGAGAAGTCCGGCAAGGGTCGTGGTCTTGTCCAGCCAGTAGCTCAGCAGGGCTTGCTGGCGTAGCGGATCGGCCGCCAGGTACGGCTCGAAATCGTAGCCGTCCGGCCGGTCGGCGATGGCACGCAGTCCCGATGCGACCATGTCGGCGGCGTGGCGAACCAGGACGATCACGCGTGCTTCCGGATAAACCCCTTCCAGCACATCGAGGTGGTTGATGCTGGTCACCGATTTCTCGCACCAGCGGGGCTTGCCTGCCCGCGCGAGGTAGCTCGCCATGATGTCATCGAGCACCTTGCGTGTTTCCGGCAGCGCCAGCTCATAGGGCTTGCCGCCGGAATACTCGAGACCTTCGCGGGCGATGCGCTGGGTCCAGAGCAGGCGCTGGGCCAGCTGCAGCAGGTGCAGTTCCGGCGGCGCCGCGACTTCGGGATGTGCGTTGAGGGCCAGCCGCAGCAGGGTGGACCCCGAGCGGGAACAGCTGAGAATGAACAGGGGATTGCCTTGCATGCGGGGAATGGTACCGTTCTCCGGATGAAGATACTCGCCCTGGATACGGCAACGGAAGCCTGTTCCGCTGCCCTGCTTTGTGATGGAACGGCGCAGACGCGCTTCGAGGCCACCCCGCGGAAGCACGCAAGCCTGATCCTGCCGTTCGTGGATGAGCTGCTTTCGGAAGCCGGGTTTTCGCTGAACCAGCTGGATGCGATTGCCATCAGCCGCGGCCCGGGCTCGTTCACCGGGATACGGATCGGCTTCGCTCTGGCGCAGGGTCTGGCCATGGGCGCGGGCCTGGGGGTGGTACCGGTCTCCACGTTGCATGCCCTGGCCCTGGCGGCATACGACGACGCTCCCGCGCCGCTGATCCTGGCCGTGCTGGATGCCCGCATGGGAGAAGTCTACGCCGGGGGCTTTGATTTTGGGCAGGATGCCCTGGGCGTGCCCGAGCTGGCCGAACAGGTCTGTGATCCCGCTTCCCTGCGCCTGGACGGAAGTGGACGCTGGCTGGCGGCCGGGCCCGGCGTGGCGGTCTATCGGGAGGTGATCGAGCAGGTGAACCCGGACCGTTTCGACGCCTTCAAACCCGAACTGCTCTCCCGGGCCGATTGCGTAGCCCGACTTGCGGACCGGCACCTCAGCTCGGGCGAGGAGCCGGTCGATCCGGTGCTGGCCCAACCGGTCTATCTCCGCCAGCGTGTCGCCGACACCCCAGGCTGACGCGCTGGTCATCGGCGGCGGGGTCGTCGGGCTGGCCGTCGCACGGGCACTTGCCCTGGCAGGCCGCGAGGTTTTCGTCCTCGAAGCGGACGACCGGGCCGGCCAGGGGCAGAGCAGTCGCAACTCCGAAGTCATTCATGCGGGCATCTACTATCCCCCCGGATCGCTCAAGGCCGAACTGTGTACGCGTGGGCGAGAGCGCCTCTACGCCTACTGCGATAGGCATCGGATCGGATACCGGGAAATCGGAAAGCTGATCGTGGCAACCGGCGAGGCGGAGCACGACCGGTTGCGGGCTCTTCAGCACAATGCCGCGCAGAACGGTGTCGATCTCGAATGGCTCGAGGCGGACCAGGTGCAGGAGCTGGAGCCGTCACTGGCGGTCACCGCTGCCCTCCATTCCCCGGAGACCGGCATCATCGACAGCCATGAGCTTATGGAAACCCTGATCGCCGATCTGGAATCCGCAGGAGGCCAGGTCGTCGTTCGTTCATCGGTGGCGCGTGTGCTGTCCGGACCTCGCGTGGAACTTTCCGACGGCGCTCTCATCGGCGCGCGGTTGATCGTCAATGCGGCCGGACTGGGTGCGGTGGACCTCCTTGAACGCAGCGGAGTGGCTACCTCCGCCATGCCCCGGATCGGCTGGGTCAAGGGCAGTTACTTCTCCTTTGCGCGGCGCTCCCCTTGCGACCGCCTGGTCTATCCTTTGCCCGACGAGCACGGCCTGGGCATTCACCTGACGCTGGACCTGGCCGGACAGGCGCGCTTCGGGCCGGATGCGGAGGTTGTCGACCGCATTGATTACTCGGTGGACGGATCCCGACTCGAGCCGTTCGTGGCGGCCATTCGCCGTTACCTCCCGGACGTGGATGCGGCCGATCTCCAACCCGCCTATGCGGGTATACGGACTTCGGCGGCCGATGGGGATTTTCATCTGCTCGGACCGGCGGAGCAGGGCATCGAAGGGCTGGTCAGCCTCCTGG
>JAWVZU010000182.1:0-8206 GCA_033722075.1 Lysobacterales bacterium | reverse complement strand
TCGGGTAGGCCAGGTCAATCCGAACAACGGCCCCAGCTTTGTCGATCCGACAGATATCGTCATTTCTCCGACGTACGACTCCGACGAATCACTGAATTTCGAACTCGGATTGAAATCGACGTTGATGGACGGGCGTGTACAATTCAACGCGGCTGCCTACTACATCGACTGGACGGACATCCAGATCGATGCAGTGCGTGTTTCGGATAACCGCAATTTCATCGCCAATGCCGGCGACGCAATTTCCAAGGGCGTGGAATTCGAACTCCGGGCCTTGCCCTCGGACCGGCTGGATCTCGCACTGAACCTGACCCTGCAGGACGCGGAAATCGACGAGATTTCTGAGCTGAATGCGCTCCTGTCCGGCGCCCGCGAGGGCGACACGCTGCCGGGTGCCGGTGAGGTACTGGCTTCAGCGAGGGCCCATTACGTCTGGGATGTGCTCGAGAACAAGCAACTCGTGGGCGGAATCGGTGTGCAATATGTCGACGACAGTCCGAACCGGTTCTCCTTCACGCCCGCCACCGGCGAACCCAACGCAGATTTCGCGATCAATGAGTCCTATACCAACGTCGACGCTAGCCTGACACTGGTCGGTGATCAGTGGGACCTGACGCTCTACGGCGAGAACCTGACCGACAACGGCGACGCCATACTCAACATCGGCGCTACACTCAGGAACCCGATCGTCACGCTGCGCCCGCGGACCGTTGGCCTGAGGTTGGAATACCGTTTCTGACCGGGCTGCTGACGCAGAAGAGCGGTCAACAGGAAAACAGGATCGGGAAAATGGGCGCCGCCGCGCGGGCCGTTCTTCTTCGGCTAGAAATGTCGCTTAGGCTCCAGAGCGGTAACCATGAAGACGTGAAGGCCTGAAGAGTCCAGAGCGGTCAACAGGAAAACAGGAAAAACCGGAAAGGGGATGCTGCCGCCCCTTGCTTTCAAGGTGGCAGATGCCACCTCCCCCTATCCCGCTCTCTCCATGGCTTCGTGCTACTTCATGTCTTCATGGTTACCGCCTTAGTCAGTCGGCGGCCGAAAGAAGCCTGGATCCCCGGGTCGGTATGCACCGCCCGAGGATGACGGCCCAGAGGCGATCTCCTTTCCTGCCTTTCCTGATTTCCTGGTTACCGCTCTTCGCAAAACGGTTAGAAGAGATAAAGCGGTTTGTCGGGTGCCTTCAGAAAGTCCTCGCGCTGCTGGGCGATGTCCTCCTCGATCTTCTGGAATGCTGCGATGAAACGCGGTTGATCGGCAATCGGTGCCAGGGCCGACGGAGCGGTGGCCCAGAGAAAGCGCCAGCCGGCGTCGACGATGCGTTCGAACTCAGTCAGCGCGGCTTCGTGGTCGCCCCGCAGCATATGGATCTGGGCCTGTTCGTAGCCGACCAGGAAACCGCCTCCCAGCACCAGTCGTTCGTCGGCGATGCCCTTCTCGGCCATCTCCAGCAGGCGATTGCAGACGGCCTCCCGCTGCATCGGGCAGGCCAGCGATGCCGCCGTCATGGTCGGCCAGATGGTCAGGGCATTGGCCAGTTCGTTACCGGCCATGATCTCGGGGTAGTAGGACTCGAATGTGTCTAGCGTCTTGTCGACGCTCTCTTCGTCGGCATTGCCGGGCGCGGGCCAGCTGGTCGCAGAGGACGGATCCCCGCCTACGGCGGCAAGGGCGAGATTGTAGAGAAGCTGATTGACCCGGTAGATGTTGCCGGGATCCTCTTCCACAGCGGCGCGGTAGAGTGCGATAGCCCCTTCAATGTCCTTGTTGGCATTCAGGACCTCGCGCTTGGCCGCTATGCTGTCGGGGTTTGCGGCGACGAAGGCCTGCAGGCAGGCAATTCCTTCTTCAATCATGCCCAGCGACAGGCGAATGTAGCATTCCCCACCGAACTCACCCCAATGGGAAGGGCTATCGGGATCGATCTCACGCGCTCGGAGAATCCAGCGAAGTGCATCGGCGATATTGCCCATCTGCATCTGCCAGCGCGCCATCAACTTGTAGTTGAACGGGAAATCCGGATCGCGCTGCACGTTGTCGATCATCATCGCGACGGCCTTTTCCGCCTGACCGACGGACCAGGTCGCCTTGGCCAGCGTGTATTGAACGACCGGGGACAGCGGGTCCAGCTCCGCCGCGATCTCAGCCTGTTCGAGCGCCTTTTCGAAGTTCCCGGAACGGAGCAGGTAGAGATTTGCAAAAGCGAGGTGGGCAGGCGCGCTGTTGGGGCTCAGGTCGACGGCTTTCTTCAACAGCGATTCGGCCTGATCGAGGTTGGCTGTCATGGACCCCAGGATCGCGTAGGCGGGACCAAAGTCCTCATCAAGTTCCAGTGCTTTAGCGACGAGCGGGTGCTGAAGTTCCCGCACCGGCGCGGATGGAATGCCGGAATAGGAATCGCTCCCCCCGGAGATGTAGACATCCCTCAGGCCGTAGGCGTCCGCGAGCTGGACATAGGCCTCGGGGTATGCCGGATCCAGCTCGATTGCCCGTTTGAAGTGCTCGACGGCCGCGCCGATGCTGTCGGCGGTCCCCTTGTTCTTCTCCAGTTTACCCAGGATGAACTGTTCATAGGCCGCCAGATCGGGCTGGTAGGCCCCGGCGACCAGCTCTTCCGGCGCGAGGTTTACCTCGAGTGCGCTGACCAGGTCGGTGGCCACGGAGTCCTGGATCGTGAAAACGTCATTGACGCTGCCATCGTAGGTGTTGCTCCATTCCTGTACGCCGCTGCTCCGCACCAGCTGTGCGGTAATGCGCATGGTCTCGCCGATGACCTGGACGGAGCCCTTGACGACCCACGCAACGCCAAGCTCGCCCGCCGCTGAAGCCACGGGGTCGGGGTGGTCGGCAAACCGTGCCGATGACGAGTTGGAGATGACTGTCAGCTCCTTGACGACCTGCAGTTTGCTGAGCAGCGTTTCCGCCATGCCGGAACTGAGAAACTCGAGACTGGCATCCGAACTCTGGTATGTGAACGGAAGTATCGCCATTGCGTTGGTGAGTTTCGGGGGTGTCGGCGCGGCCTGCTCGGAAGGCGGTTCCGTCTGGGCTCTCGCGGCCTGCTCGACGGGCGGAGCCGGAGCATCTTGTCCGCGGGGGAAGATCAGGTAGAACAGCCCGCCGGTCGCGACGACCAGCATGAGCAGGGCCGATACCAGGATCGGCGTGGCGTTTTTCTTCTGCCCGATAAACTCTGTTTTCTTGATCTGGCCGCCCGGCTCGAAGTCGAACGCCCAGGACAGGAACATGGCGATCGGAAAGCCGGCGACAAACAATGCGGCAACCAGCTTGGAGGTCCAAAGGGGTGCGTTGAAGTTGTCGAAAATGAAGGTCAGGATTTCGGTGAGGCCGAAGGCTGTCACACCATAGACCCCGGCGCTGCGAAACACCTTCCTGCGCTTGAGTTCCGAGAAGATGCCCGGCTCTTCCGAGGGGGTTTGTTTCTGTTCGATCGGCGTGAGACGGGTAGGTGCAGATACGGGTGCTTCGGGAGCAGACTCTCCGATCGAGTCAAGCTTGTCGATCAGGTCGTCGGCCGTTTCGATCCGATCTTCCGGGTCCTTCGCCAGCAGCCCATCGATAATGGGCTGGTAGTTGCTAAGGGGTTCCGGCAAATTGGGAATCGGGTGGTTGACGTGGGCGTAGGCAATGGCCATGCGGCCGCTGCCCTTGAACGGGACTTCACCGGTGAGCATCTCGTAGAACATGATGCCCAGCGCGTAGAGGTCCGAGCGGCCGTCGATGGGTCGGCCATCGATTTGCTCGGGACTCATGTAATCCGGCGTACCGGTGCTCAGTCCCAGTTCCGTCAGCTTGCTGATGGTACCGGCATCCTTGGCCACGCCGTAGTCCATCAGCACGGCCTTGCCGTTTTTCCGGAACATCACGTTCTCGGGCTTGATGTCCCGATGGAGGATGCCCTGTTCGTGCATGTCCGACAGGCCGGATGCCACCTGGCGCACGATATTGCAGGCATCCTCGGCATCCATGCCCTCCGACCCGATGCGCTGGCGAAGGCTCCCGCCCGGAAGGAACTCCATGGCCAGGTAGTAGTGGTCGTTCTCGACCCCGCACTCGTAGACGGTGATGAGGTTTTCGTGATCGAAGCGGGCCGCGACGTCGCCTTCCTGCTGGAGCATGGCAAGTACGCCTTCGAGCACGTCGTGGTCCATGCGGGGAAAATCGTCGGGGGCGATGACATTGATCGCGACCTTTCGTTTCGGTCGCAGCTGATCGGCCAGATAGACGGCACCCATGCCACCGCGATCGAGCAGGCCCTCGATCCGATAGTTGGAGAGTTCGATCGGTCCGTCTTTTTCTGTCTTTTCGGTCATCCCCGACGTGGCACTGATCCGGTCGCGCTCATCATAGCAACGTTAAGGGGGAGTTCGATGCCTCAGGTCCCTTGCGCCGATAGAAACAGGGCCACATCGTCGGCCGTCCGCTCGCGCAGGCGGTGGCAGTCCATGACCGTGTCCTCCAGGCGCGCCAAGGAGCGCTCGGTGCCCTCGACTTTGCGTGATTCGTCGGAGAAGAACGCCTGCGCTTTCTCCAGCTTCCCGACGTCGCAGCTGGTTGGCGTGTAGAGCGGAATGAGCGGCACCATGAATGGAGGCGCCTTGCCCGCAATGGTCGCGTAATTCTCCAGCATCCAGTCGAAGACGATTTGCTCGCCTTCCGGGTCAGCAGCCGAATAGACGACGACCGTGGCCATGTCGGGAGGGCGGACCGCGTCGGTCAAGGCGTAGTCCAGGGCTCGGAGCCTCAGTTGTCCGGTACCGAACGACGCCAGGGTAGCCAGTAGCATGGAACGCTCGTCCGGGATCTCCGTGCGTTCATACGCCAGCTGCAGCCGCTCGAACATGTCTTCGTCGCCGGTTTTCGCGGCCACCCGCAGCCATTCCCGGGCCAGCCTGGAATCGTCCTCCAGTCCGTTCGCGAAGTAGCGCCTCGCGTAGGCTTTGGCTTCACGGACAACGTCGGGGTCGCCAGCAATCCGTCCGAGCCAGGTGACAAGCCGCGGGCGGATGTTGGCAACTGCCAGCGGCTCGCCGTCGCGGGGCTGCATTCCGATGCTGGTGAGGGCCGGTTTCAGAATGCGGCCGACGTGGGCTGCGAAGGCGTCCCTCGATTGGTCCGTCAGCATCTGATCGTGGACCTTGTTGAGCTGGTCCATGACTTCGTCGAGGACCTCCGGAACTGGATCGCCGGCGAATCGTGAGAGCACGGCAAGAAAGTCGCCGCCGGTGATCTGATCCGCGTCCAGGAGTGCGCTCAGGTTCGAAAGCAGCGCGATGCGCTCGCGGTCGGACAGATTGGTCGCCGCGTTCTCGGCGACGCTCTTCAGTTGCTCCGGGGGCAGATTCCAGCGGTAGTAGCCCTTGCCGCCTGCGTCGGGAAGAACCCATTCGACGTCTTCGCCCAAGCTCACCGTTTCCGACGGTTCATCGAGAATCATCCGATGGGTGCGGACTTCACCGTCCACCGAGTACTTCAGGGTCAGTGGCGTTGTCCAGGTGCGGTTCTCGGCCTCGACACCGGCGTTGAGGAACCGCCGCTGACTGACCGTGTATGCCGGCCCTTTCGGAGCCACTTCGATGAGTGGGAAACCGGACTGATCGAGATAGCTGGCGAGCACGCTGCGCACATCCTTTCCGGACGCATCAGCCAGTGCGCCCCAGAGGTCATCGGCTTTCGCATTGGCAAACTCGTGCTCTTCCAGGTAGTTCCACATCGCCTTCTGGAAGGCCTCTTCGCCGATCCATTGCTCGACCATGCCGAGAATCGTCATGCCCTTGCTGTAGGCAAGCCCGAGCCCGTCGAGAATATCGGCCTCGCTGGCCACCGGGCGTCGGATCGGTCGGGTCGATGGCCGCGCGTCGGACACCATTGCCCGGGTCTGCGGCAGACTGAGATGCAATCGGAACTCGGGGTACTCCTGGTTCATGATCTTGCGTGCCATCCAGGTGGCGAACGCCTCGTTGAGCCACAGGTCGTTCCACCATTCCATGGTGACCAGGTTGCCGTACCACATGTGGGCCAGTTCGTGGGCAATCACCGAGGCCATGCCGGCCAGGTCGCGGGGACTCGCCGTGGCCGGATCGACCAGCAGGATGTCGTCTCGATAGGTTACGGCACCGACATTCTCCATGGCGCCGAAGGGAAACTCGGGCAGGGCGAGGAAGTCGATCTTGGCGTAGGGGTAGGGGCGATCGAAGTAGCGCTCCAGCGCTGCCATGATCTTCGGGGTGTACTCGGCAGCGGTCCGGGCGAGGTGTGCCTGGCCCTTGGTAGTGTAGATGCGACCGGGCACATCCAAACCGGTCATCTCGATGGAATCGAACTCGCCCACGGCAACTGCGAGATGGTAGCTGGATAGTGGTTTGGTCCGTGCAAACTCAGCGGTCGTCCATCCATCTTCGGACTGCGAATTCGTCACCGGGGTATTGCTAACGGCGGTCATGGCATCCGGTACGGTCAGGGTCATCTGGTAAGGAAATTTGAAGACCGGCTCATCGAAGCACGGGAACGCCCGCCGCGCGTCCTGCATCTCGAACTGCGTGTACAGGTAGGCATCCTCGCCCACTTCGGTCTTGTACAGGCCGACAGAGTTTCGGTTGTAGCTGCCCTTGAAACTGATCGCCAGGTCGTACTCACCGGCGGGCAACTCGTTTTCCAGCCGAAAGTCGACTCGGCCGACCTCGTCAACGCTATGTTCGATCTCGCCCGGATCGCCACCCGACAGCTTCACTTCGTCCAGGTCCAACTCACGGGCGTGCAAGGCGAAGTTGGAGAACGGCTCGAGCGCCTTCAGCCGAATGGTCGTTTCTCCGCTGAAATCGTCCTGGAAGGGATCGAGCCGCAGCTGGATCGCCTGCTCAACCGGAAGGATCGAGCGGTCCAGTTGCCGGAACTCTTCCGCCATGGCGGACAAGGAAAGAACACCTGTGGCCAGCAGGAGAAAAATTGCACGCATGGCTGACTTCTCGCAGCTTCGGAAGCGGGCAAGCTAGCCGCATTCCTGGGGAATTGCCAGTCCCGGAAGACTCTTCAGAGCAGTGGGGGAATGCTTTCGACCAGCCGCTGGTAGGCCTGCTGGTCACGGAGTTCGCCAAAGCGCACATCGTTTTCCATCAGCCACCAGGAGCGGAATCCGGCTTCCACGGCAGCCTCGAGCACGTTTCGGCGCTTGAGTTCGCTCCAGAGGCCACTCAATCCAGCGGCTCAACCTGGTCGATCCGTTCGAGCAACGGTTCGAAGCGTGGATGGTCGCGGAGGTTTTCGAGCAGGGGATCTACGCGCAACACGGTCGCGCGAACCCGGGCCGGATTCTCGAGCATGCCTTCGAGCATATTCAACGCGCCCTCTTCATCACCGGCCATCGCCAGGCCCTGGGCCGCCTCCCAGCGGACGTTGTTGATATCGAACGCATCGGGGCGCGCACGGGCAACGGCTTCGGCACAGTAGTTCTGCGCGGCATCCAGATCCTGCTGGCCCCCGGCGGCGAGGCACATCGGCCGCAGGTAGCGCGGGTCGCTTTCGATGAGCTGGCTCAGCGCCTCTCGCGCTTCCGACAGCATCGGTGCGGCCAGCTTTGGCTCGCCCATGACCCGGTGGGTGATGCCGATCATCACCTCGGACGGATAGGCACCGGCCGCGTACTCGGTGTAGGGACCGAAGTCGGCGACCTCCAGCGCTTCCTGGTGCCGGCCGCTTGCAAGCCGCGCAAACCAGCCCCAGTAGATCGTACCCGCGTTCAGCTCGCCGGCGACATTCAGGTAGTGAATGGCCCGATCGAAATCGGCGTCCGCCATCAGCGCCAGGACGCCGCGCCAGGCCGTCAGCCACCGTCCGTCGGGGCCTGTATCCCCCGCCTCATCGATCCACCGCTGCGCTTCGTCGAATCGCCCGAGAAACACGGCAAACTCCGCCAGGGTGACCGCAGCCAGTGGATTTCGCGGGTCCAGTTCGTGGGCAGTCTCGAGCGTCGCGATCGACTCGGCATAGCGGCCGGCCCGTCGCAACGTGTAGCCCTTCACCTTGTAGAGCTCGGCGTCGTTGGGAATGGCCTGGATCGCGCGGTTCAACGCGGCTAGGGCCTCGTCGTAGGCGAGATGACCCCAGTAGTGATAGTAGGCCTCGGCGATATCGAGCTCAGGACTCTCGGGCGCGATGCGTCGACCTTCTTCGATCGCTGCCCACGCTTTTC
>JAWVZU010000181.1:0-8221 GCA_033722075.1 Lysobacterales bacterium | reverse complement strand
GGTATCAACCGCACGCGAGTTTACCCGCGAGCGCTCGACGCGCTACACTTGGCCCCGCCAATAGTCAGCACTCAAGAGGTGCCACAGGGTTTGAAACCGACCGATACTTCGAACCCGGAACATTTTTTGCGCGTGGTGGATTGTCAATGGGGTTGCCCCGCGCATACGGATGTGCCGCTCTATATCAGATTGATCTCGCAGGGCCGGTTCACCGATGCCTACATGGTGAACCGCCAGTCCAACGTTTTTCCCGGGATTTTGGGTCGGGTCTGTGATCGGCCCTGTGAGCCGGTGTGCCGGCGCAAGCGGGTCGACGAAGACCAGAAGCCGGTAGCCATCTGCCGCCTGAAGCGGGTGGCCGCGGACTTCAAGGACGAGATCGAGGAGCGCTTGCCTGAGATCCCCGAGCAGAAGAACGGCAAGCGGGTCGCCTGCATCGGGGCCGGATGCGCCTCGTTGACCGTGGCGAACGACCTGGTTCCGCTGGGTTATGAAGTCACCGTCTTCGAACGGTTCGATCGGCCGGGAGGACTGATGCGAACCAACATTCCGGCTTTTCGCCTCCCCGGCGAAGTCCTGGATGAAGAGATCGGCTATATCCTCGACATGGGCGTCGATCTGCGCCTGAACAGCGAGGTCGAGTCGATGGCCGCCCTGCTCGACGAGGGCTTCGATGCGGTGTTCGTGGGTAGTGGCGCCCCACGCGGCAAGGAGCTCAGCCTCCCGGGTCGGGAGGAGGGTGATGCCAATATCCATATCGGCATCGACTGGCTCGAATCGGTCGCGTTCGGGCACATCGAGGAGATCGGCGAGAAGGTGCTGATCATCGGTGTCGGCAATACGGCGATGGACTGCTGCCGAACCTCCCTGCGGCTCGGAGCCAACGAGGTGAAGGTCATGGCGCGCAAGCCGCGCGGTTTCTTCAAGGCCTCGGATTGGGAACTGGAGGACGCCGAGGAAGAGGCCGTCGAGATCATCGTCAATCACTCGCCGAAGGAATTCGTGGTCGAGGACGGCCGCCTGACCGGGATGCGCTTCGACGTGATGGAGTATGAGGTCGATAACGGGCGGATCACCGAACAGCGCGTGGTCGGCGAAAAGCTGATTCCCTGTGATGACGTGGTTCTGGCCATCGGCCAGGAGAATGCGTTCCCGTGGATCGAGCGGGATCTGGGCATCGAGTTCGACCAGTGGGACGTCCCGGTCGTGGACCGCAAGACCATGCAATCGACTCGCCCGGGCGTGTTCTTCGGGGGTGACGCCGCCTTCGGCCCGGAGAACATCATCTGGGCCGTGGCGCACGGTCATGAAGCGGCGATCTCCATCCACCGTCACTGTATGGGCGAGCCGCTCGATGACCGCTTGCCCAAGGGGCTCAACCTTAGCTCCACCAAGATGGGGCTCCACGAGTGGAGTTTCTCCAACGATTTCGATCCGTCGGCCCGCCGCATGGTGCCGCACGTGGACCTGCGCGAACGCTTCAAGAAGATCAACATCGAGGTCGAGCTGGGTTTCTCCTTCGAGGAGTTCAAGGTCGAGGTCGAGCGTTGCCTGAACTGCGACATCCAGACCGTTTTCGACGGGCCCAAGTGCATCGAGTGTGACGCCTGCATCGACGTCTGCCCGACCAACTGCCTGACCATTACCGAAAACGGCGAGGAAGAAGACCTGCGCCAGCGGCTGACCGCACCGACGGTCAATCCCGACGAGCCGCTGTTCGTGTCCGAGCCGCTGAAGCAGACCCGACGGGTCATGGTCAAGGACGAGGACCAGTGCATCCACTGTGGGCTGTGTGCCGAGCGCTGCCCGACCGCCGCCTGGGACATGCAGAAATCCACCATCGTGCTGCCGTATGCGAAGGACGAGGCCGAGCGCCTGGCCCGCGATTCCCGCAAGCGGCGCAAGGCCGGATGACGGCCCTCACCCGCAAAACCCCTCCGCAACTTCGGGCTTGACCCCTCCATGATCAACGACTTCGTCATCAAGATCGCCACCGTCAACGGCACGGGCTCGGCTTCTGCGAACACCCTGCTCATGAAATCGATCTTTCGCATGGGTGTTCCGGTGGTGGGGAAGAACTTCTTCCCCTCGAATATCCAGGGCCTGCCGACCTGGTACGAGATCCGGGTCACGAAGGATGCCTATCTGTGCCGCTCCGGCAAGGTCAATGTCCTGGTGGCGATGAACGCCGAGACCTACCGGCAGGATCTGGCCGAGGTGGCGCCGGGCGGATTTCTCATCTACGACTCGACCTGGCCGCGGGACCGGGAGCTTCAGCGCGACGATATCCGCGTCCTGGGCATTCCCCTGGCGCAGATGTGCAATGAGACGTTTTCGCCGGCACGGGTACGCATCCTGATGAAGAACATCTGCTACGTGGGCGCGCTGGCGGCTCTGCTGGAGATCGATCTGGATGTGATCGAGGGGCTGCTCAAGGAGACCTTCCGCGACAAGCAGAAGCTGATCGATTCGAACATGCAGGCCGTGCGCATGGGCTACGGCTATGCGATCGAGCATTTCGATTGCCCGCTGCCGTTTCACCTCGAGCCCATGGACAAGACCGCCGGCCACATCATGATCGACGGGAATACCGCCGCCGGCCTGGGCTGCGTTTATGCCGGCGCCACCGTGGGCGCCTGGTATCCGATCACGCCCTCGACGTCACTCATGGACGCGTTCAATGCGTTCTGCTCGCGCCTGCGCGTCGATTCCGAAAGCGGTGAGCGAAACTATTGCATCGTCCAGGCCGAGGACGAACTCTCGGCGATCGGCATGGTGCTGGGCGCCTCATGGAACGGGGCGAGGTCCTTCACGCCGACCAGTGGACCGGGGGTATCGCTGATGGCCGAGTGGATCGGCTATGGGTATTTCACCGAGATCCCCGCGGTGATTTTCGATGTCCAGCGGGTCGGTCCCTCGACCGGGATGCCCACGCGCACCCAGCAATGCGACCTCTACTCGTGTGCGTATGCGTCGCACGGCGATACCAAGCATCCCTGCCTCTATCCGTCGGACCCGAAGGAATGTTTCGAGATGGCCCCGGTGGCCTTCGATCTGGCCGAACGTTTGCAGACGCCGGTCTTCGTGCTGTCGGACCTCGACATCGGAATGAACGACTGGATGGTGCCGGAGTTCACCTGGGACGAGACCTACGAGCCCGATCGGGGCAAGGTTATCCGGGCTGAAGAGCTGGAAGATGGTCGCAGTTTCCAGCGCTATGCCGACGTCGATGGCGACGGCATCCCCTGGCGTACGCTGCCCGGCGATCATCCGGCGGGATCCTATTTCACCCGTGGCTCCGGCCACACGGCGGCTGCCAAGTACACGGAAGACGCCGACGAGTACCGAAAGCTGGTCGATCGGCTGGCTCGCAAGTGGGAGACGGCCAAGGACTGGGTGCCCGGGCCCGTGGTCGACGAGCGCCAGGGGCTCAAGTACGCGGTCCTGGCCATCGGCAGCTCCGACGGGGCAGTGCGAGAGGCGCGCGACAAGCTGGCCGGCCAGGGCGTCGAACTCAACTACTTGCGGGTTCGGGCCTTCCCGTTCAGCGACGAGGTCAGCGATTTCATCGACCGCCACGAACGGGTGTTCGTGGTGGAGCAGAACCGCGATGCGCAGCTCAGGATGATGCTCATCACGGAGACTGGCGTGAGCTCCGAAAAGCTTGTTTCGGTTCGGCAATACGACGGCATGCCCATCGAATCCCGCACGGTGGTCGAAGCGATCAACGCCGTCATCGACAACGAGGTGGCCGCATGAGCTTCATCAGCCGACCCAAGGTGACCCATTCCAGCGCACCCCGCAATCGGCTGGGGCTGCGCAAGCGAGACTACGAAGGTGGCATGAGCACGCTGTGCGCCGGGTGCGGCCACGACTCGATCACCGCGGCCTTCGTCCAGGCATTCTGGGAACTCGATGTCCCGCCGCACCAGGTTGCCAAGATGAGCGGCATCGGCTGTTCATCGAAGACGCCGGCCTACTTCCTCTCCCAGGCCCACGGGATCAACACGGTGCATGGACGAATGCCGTCGATCGCGACCGGCGCAAACGCGGCCCATGGCGGATTGTCCTACGTCGGTGTTTCGGGGGACGGCGACTCCCTGTCGATCGGGCTGGGGCAGCTGGCGCACGCCATACGGCGTAACCTGAACATGCTCTACGTGATCGAGAACAATGGAGTTTACGGTCTGACCAAGGGGCAGTTCTCGGCCAGTGCGGATGTCGGTTCCAAGACGAAGAAGGGTGAGGCCAACGAACAGCCGCCGATCGATCCGGTCACTTTCTCGATCAATCTCGGCGCGCCCTTCGTGGCGCGGTCCTTCTCCGGCGACAAGGCACAGCTGGTTCCGCTCATCAAGGCGGGGCTCAAACACCGTGGCTTTGCGCTGATCGACGTCCTGTCGCCGTGCGTGACCTTCAACGATCACGAAGATTCCACCAAGAGCTACAACTACACCCGCCAGTTCTACCATCCGGCAGTCCACACGGATTTCGTGCCCCCCTACGAGCGCATCGAGCTCGACGATCCAAAGCGCGATGCGCTGAGACTCGAACTGCATGATGGAACAAGCCTGTTGCTGAAGGAGGTTGGCGCCGGCTATGACCCGACGGATCGGCCGGTGGTGTTGAAGTACCTGGACGAGCGCAAGCAGCTCGGAGAGGTGGTCACGGGACTGCTCTTCGTCAACCGGGAAAAGCCGGACCTCCATGCCCGGAACGGCACTACCAGAACGCCGCTGCGGGATCTCGAGTACGCCAAACTGAAGCCGGGAGCGGAGATTCTGGACAAGGTGATGGCCCGCTACCGGTAGCGCATTTCCGCACGCTCATACGCTTTGACAACGCTGTCATTTTGTGACCTACTGTGCGCGGGATTGTTGCGGGAGCCGTGGGCCCGATGGATGAGGTGCTGAGGCACGAGGCGCGTGCCACGATCGATGACGTCGCCACGCGCGCGGGCGTGTCGATCAAGACCGTTTCGAGGGTCGTCAACAACGAACCGAATGTTCGGGAGGCGACTCGTGAGCGCGTTCAGGCGGCGATTCGGGAACTCAATTACCGGCCCAACGCGTCGGCGCGCCGGCTCGCGGGCAATCGCAGCTTCCTGTTTGCCCTGGTCTACGACGATCCCAGTGCCTATTACAACGCCAGTGCCAACTACGCCACCAACCTGCACGGCGGTGCGCTGAAGATGGCCCGGGCCAGCGGCTATGACCTGCTGGTGCATCCCTGTGAATACCGCTCACCGAGCCTCGTCGAGGAAATCCGCCAACTGGTCGACCACACCCGCGTGGACGGCCTGATCCTGGTGCCGCCACTGGCGGAAATCGAGCCGGTCATCAGCGCTCTGCGGGAGATGGAAAAACCTTTCATCAGGGTATCTCCGGGGGAGGTGAAAGGCTTCGACGCGGTGCATACGAACGACCGGGAGGTCTGCGCCGAGATGGTGCGCTACCTGGCATCCCTCGGTCACGAACGGATCGGTTTCATCAAGGGACACAAACATCACCGGGCGCTGGCAAACCGGGAAAAGGGCTATCGTGACGGCCTGAAAGAGGCGGGGCTGACCTTTCGCAAGTCGCTGGTGATGGACGGCGACAGCTCGTTCGATTCCGGTGTCGCCTGCGGCGCCCGCTTGCTCAGCCGCAAGTACCGGCCCACGGCAATCTTCGCGGTAAACGACGACATGGCCGCGGGTGTCCTGCACGCGGCGCTGGACATGGGCATCGGTGTACCCTCGGAAGTGTCGGTCGCCGGTTTCGATGACGTGCCGCTGTCGCGCCAGGTCTGGCCTACGCTGACGACCATCCACCAGCCGGTCTACGAGATGGCTGAAAAGGCCGCCGAACTGCTGTTTCGACAGATCGCCGGAGAGAGACTTACGGAACGGTCGGTGCTGAAGTCGAGGCTGGTGATTCGCGACTCCACGGGCCCGGCGCCAAGTAGCGACTGATTAACCGAGCGCGGAAAGCCTCACGCTTTCACCAGCGCGGCCTCCAGTTCCTCCAGCGACTTGCCGCGGGTCTCGGGAAGAATCCGCGCGACGATGACCAGCCCGAGCACGGCGAAGCCGCCGAAGATCAGGAACGTGGTGGCGTTCCCCAGGGTGGCCAGCTCCCAGGGGAAGATCAACTGCACGCCGAAGCTGACCGCCGAGTTGATCAGACCGACAAAGGAGATCGCCACACCGCGGATCGTATTGGGAAAGATCTCCGAGAACAGCACCCACATGACGGGACCCAGCGACACGGCGAAGCTCGCTACGAAGCCGAGGATCGCAATCAGGATCAACGTCGGGTTGATGTCGATTGCCGCGGCCACGAGGGTTGTTTCGTGTTCGTTGGCCGCCGCCTCGCCCAATTCGGTGTGAAGCGCCTCGCGGAAGGCAAGGTCGCTTTCGAAGGTCCGGTCCTTCAGACGCTCCAGGGCCGCAGCGGGAATCGTATCGGGCAATTCGGCCAGTGTTTCACTGTCCAGCGTGTAGCGTGCGGCGCTGAAGCCATAGGCCAGGACGAACATGCAGATCGCGATCCCGGCCGTTCCTCCGAGGAGGAGCAGGCGGCGACCGAGCCGGTCGATCAGGACCATCGCCACGATCGTGAAGACGAGGTTGGTCAGGCCGACCAGAACCGCCTGCATGAATGCCGCATCTGTGCCGATGCCCGACTGCTCGAAGATCATCGGGGCATAGAAGAACACGGCGTTGATGCCGGTGATCTGCTGCAGGATACCCACGGTGACGCCAATCAGCAGCGCAAGCCTCAGTCCGGGTGAGAACAGGGTCCGGAGCGGGGGCCGCGGTTTATCGCCCTCCTGCCGAATGCTGCCCTCGATCGCCGCAAGTACCGCGCCGACCTCTTTTTCCCCACCCGCCTTGGCGAGCACTTCCGCGGCTTCCGCCTTGCGGTCTCGCATCACCAGCCAGCGGGGGCTTTCCGGGACGAAAGCCAGCGCAAGCACGTAGGCGAGCGCCGGAACGGCTTCCACGCCGAGCATCCAGCGCCAGGCGTTATCTCCCAGGCCGAGCTTGAGGATCAGGTAGTTGCTGAAGAAGGCGGCTGAAATTCCGATGACGATGTTCAACTGGTTGATCGAGACCAGGCGGCCGCGAACCCGTGGCGGGGCCAGCTCTGCGATGTACATCGGGGCGATGATCAGCGCCGCCCCGACGCCGAGTCCCCCCAGCATCCGCGCTGCGACGAGGAGGGAGAAGGTTGGCGCGAGCGCGGAGGCCAGCGCGGAAAGCAGGAACAGGGTGGCCGCCAACAGCAGTACGGCCCGCCGCCCCAGTCGGTCGCTGAGGGGGCCCGAGACCATCATCGCAAAAGTCGCCGAGAGCGACAGGGAGGCTACGCCCCAGCCTAGCTCGATCTTGCTGAGTTGAAACTGGGTTTCGATGGAGCCGACGACGCCCGAGATGACCGAGGCATCGAAACCCATGAGAAAGCCGCCGAGGGCGACGATGGCGGAGGTGACGACGGAAAAGCGGTTTGCTCTGGCCATGGCGATCAGTCCTCCGTCAGCACGAACTCGGTGCGAAGCTCGGTCGTCGAACTGCCGCCGATCCAGGCATGGAAGCGCCCGGGTTCCACGATTCGCCGCATGTCGCGCCCGTAGAAGGCGAGGTCATCCGGGGTCAGCCGGAAGCGGACAATGGTGCTCTCGCCGGGGCTCAGCCGAACGCGCTGGAATCCCTTCAGCTCCCGCACCGGACGGGTGACGTCGCCGACCAGGTCCCGGACGTAGAGCTGGACTACTTCCGTAGCGCTCCGTGATCCGCTGTTGGTGAGTCTTGCGCTGATCTCGATTTCGCCGCCGGCATCCAGTCGGGGCGGATCGATCGCGATGGACTCGTAGTTGAACTGCCCATAACTGAGGCCGTGCCCGAACGGATAAAGGGGCGTGAAACCCGCGTCCAGGTGATGCGACGAGTTGCCGAGCGAGGTCTGCGGTGCATCGACCGGAATCGCATCGATGGGCACAAAGGTCTCCGGGTCGGGCGGCCGCCCGGTGGGCTTGTGGTTGTAATAGATGGGTACCTGCCCTACAACTCGGGGAAAGGTGACCGGCAGCTTGCCCGACGGTGATTCCATGCCGAACAGTACATCGACAATGGCGGGCCCGCCACTCGCCCCGGGGTGCCAGGCATAGAGCAGGGCAGGCACCGCGTCGACGATATTCTGCAGCGCCAGCGGTCGCCCTGCCAGGATGACCAACACTG
>JAWVZU010000180.1:0-8267 GCA_033722075.1 Lysobacterales bacterium | reverse complement strand
TTCGCGACCTTCGAAGGCGGTCGCGCTGGTGAGCACGCCATAGTCGGTGATCACGCCGCGATACCAGCGGTAGAAGAGCACCGTTACGAGCAGATGGGGGATCACCTCGATGATCGGCCGGAGCAGCCGCCGAAACGGGGCTTCCCGGGGCGTGCCACGTGGTGGCTCGACCCGCCACAGGGTCCATTTCAGGAGCAGCAGGACCCCCGGAAAGACCAGCGCCGAGACCTTCGAGAAGCAGGCCAGAACCAGGCATGCCCAGCCTGCCAGATACCAGCCCACGCGTTGGCCTCGATGTTCGGCCTGGTGAAATTGCAGTTCCGTGGTGAGTGCCAGAAACAGGAACAGGGCGGCGAGGATGTCCTTTCGCCCCATGATCCAGGCGACCGGTTCAACGGCGACCGCCAGCCCCGCGAAAATGACGGAACCGGCAAGCGCGGTGATCCACTGGCCGGTGAAGCGATTCAGGAAGACGAACAGGGCGACGCTCGCCAGCGCGTGGTAGATCAGGTTGAACAGGTGGTGCCCAAAGGGGTTCCCGAAGCCGAAGATGATGCTGTCCAGCAACCAGGTGAGATCGCGGAACAGGAGCGGCTCTTCGCGTGGAAAGGCCTCCACGAAGATCGCGCGGATCCGCTCGCCGAGCGTTCCGTTGCCGAAGAGGTGGGCCTGGTCCAGCAGGACCCGATGGTCGTCGAACAGGGTGAAACCGAAACCCAGCGCCTGCCGATAGAGCACGAAAACGTAGAGCACCAGCCCGAGCGCAAGCAGCGCCTGGTGCGATGCCGACAGGCGCTTGAACCGACTCAAGCCTGAAACCGCGAGCTCGTGAGACTCACGATCCGGTAGCGCAGCACCAGGAGGATCATCTGGATCCCCAGGATGAAGGCCTTGATCGGGTTTCCGGTGACCGAGGACTGGCCGACCCGCTTGGTGTAATTGACCGGAATCTGGATTACCCGCATCTTCTTGAGAATGCTCAGGACCATCATTTCCGGACCGAAGAAACTGCCGTTGACAGTGAACAGGGGCTGCAGCCGCTCGAGCGCATCGCGCCGGATGCACCGCACCGTACATCCGACATCGGTCAGGCAGGTGGTGTTGAAGAGGAACTCCATCAGCTTGGCGACCGCGTAATTGCCCCACTTGAGGAAGATCCCCATGTTGGCGCCCTGCCAGATCAGTTCCTTGACGGTGCGGGATCCGTACACCACCTCGAAGTCGTCGCTGTAGGTCAGCAGTTTCTTGAGGTCCCGCGCGAGGAACGTTCCGTCCGGTTCGAACACGGCCACCAGGTCCCCGGTGCTCTCGCGGAAACCGCGGCGAATCGCAGCGCCGTAGCCCTGGACCGGCTCGTGGACCAACCGTGCACTCGTCGGCGTGACCTCATCGTCGGTGCCCTCAGCGGCGTTGTTATTGACGACGATGATCTCGTCCACGAAGCCGAGCGCCTCGAATGATTCGATGCATTCGCGGATCGAATCCTTTTCGTTGTACGTCGGCAGGACGACCGAGATGCGTTGGTTCTCCCACATTTCGTCAGCAGGACCTGAGCCGAATCGGCCGATACTCCGGTTGGACGGGAGTCGCCAGTTTATAGAATCGGCCGTCGTGTCACCACGCAAGGCCGAGGGTGCCGGCCGATACCGGCTGCCCGGACTTCAGCGGCCCCGATCCAGCGCCTTCTTGGTCTTGGCCGTCGGCTCGGCCTGGAGCGGATCCTCGGGCCAGGGGTGTTTGGGATAGCGGCCGCGCATCTCCTTGCGGACTTCGGGATAGCCGTGCGCCCAGAAATGGGCCAGGTCCTGGGTGACCTGCAGCGGCCTTCCGGCGGGCGACAGCAATTCCACGGTCAGTTGCAGGCGGCCGTTGCCGATCGCGGGCGTCTCTCTGCAGCCGAACATCTCCTGCAGCTTGACCGCCAGCGCGGGACGCTGCGGATCGCTGTAGTCGATGGCCGCGCGGCGCCCGCTCGGGATCTCGATCTGTTCGGGGACCATCGCATCCAGTCGCTGGCGGTCGTCCCAGCCGAGTTCGTTGAGGAGGATCTGCTTGAAGTCCAGTTCCCGAAGCTGACTCAGCCGGTGCTTTCCCGCGACATAGGGGAGCAGCCAGTCGTCGATCCGCTCCAGTAGCGCGGCGTCGCTCCAGTCGGGCCATTCCTCCGGCTCGAGAAACCGGGCCGTTGCCATTCGCTCACGCAGGCGCTGGACCGGCCTCGGGAAACCCAGCAGAGCCAGGCCGCGCTTCCGGACCTGTTCCATCAGGATGCGCGCAATCGCCTCGGGTGGTGCTTCCTCCCAGGCTTCGCGCTCGACGACAATCGCGCCGATGCACCGGTGGCGTTCTGCCTGGATCGAATCCGTCGTTTCGTTCCATTCGACGACTTCGCGCGTCTCACTCCGCCGCTCGAGGATCTGCGACACGGTTTCCCCGTCCAGGCGCGCGCCCCAGCGAACTGGGCTGTCGCCGGTTTCGAGCGCTGCATCGCAAACGACCAGCCATTCCGAACCGGCGAGGCCGGAATCGGGCCGAAGCGACACCCCGCGCCCATTGGCCAGGAGGAAGCGGTTGCCGGAACCGCGACGTCGGGCGATCCGGTCCGGGTAGGCAGCCACCAGCAGCCGGTCCATGCCGGCATCGGAAGAAGCGGGAGGCTGCTTGATGCGAGCTCGTCGACGCCATTGATCACGTCGTCGGTCGAGGCCCTGGCGCAGTGGTCGGGGGAGCGTGCCGCCGTTCCACCGGGTCCAGGCCTCGTGCAGATCGTCGCCGCCCGGATCGCGACCCAGCGGATTGTGCCCCTCCAGCAGGGCCGCCAGGTCGCAGGCCAGGGCAAGCTCGCCGTCGCCGGCGGTCTCCAGCAGGGCGGCCAGGCGGGGCTCGGTCCCCCAGCGCAGCATAGCCCTGCCGAAGCCGGTCATCCGCCGATCGGAGTCCAGCGCTCCAAGCTGCACCAGCAGATCTTCTGCCTGGGCGTAGGCTCCGGGATTGGGCGGATCAAGCCAGTTCAGGTCGTCCGGTTCGCAGCCCCAGGCCTTCAGTTCCAGGACCAGGCCGCTGAGGTCGGAGGCGGAAATTTCCGGCGGGCGAGCGGTCTCCAGCCTTTCCTCGGGCGACCACAGCCGGAAACACATTCCGGGCGCCAGGCGTCCTGCCCGCCCGGCGCGCTGATCCGCGGAGGCGGCGGAAACGCGCCGGGTGACGAGGTGGGTCAGCCCGGATCGCGGATCGAACTGCGGCGCCCGCTCGAGCCCGCTGTCGACCACGGCGGTGATGCCCGGTACGGTCAGGCTGGATTCCGCAATGTTGGTCGCCAGGACGACCCGACGACGCTCGCCCGGTCGCAATGCCCGGCGCTGTTCGGTCAGTGGCAGCGCACCGTAAAGGCAGCACACCTCGACCGCGGTGCCGGCCAGTTGCTGTTCGACCTGGTGAATCTCCTTTCGTCCGGGCAGAAACGTCAGCACATCGCCGCTGTCCGCGTCCAGCGCTTCGTGACAGGCTGCTGCGGCCGCGCTGGCGTCGAATCGTTCCCTGGAAACGGTCCGATACCGGATGTCGATGGGATGGCGGCGCCCTTCACACTCGATGGCCGAGGCGTCAAGCCAACCGGCGAGGTATCCGGCATCGACGGTGGCCGACATGAGCAGGATGCGCAGGTCAGGCCGCAGGTTGTTCTGAGCGTCCAGGGCCAGGGCCAGGGCCAGGTCGGTCTGGAGATGCCGCTCGTGAAATTCGTCGAAGATCACCAGGCCGATCCCGCCCAGTTCCGGGTCGCCCTGCAAACGCCGGGTGAGGATGCCCTCGGTGACCAGTTCGAGCCGTGTCCGCGGGCCGATCCGGCGTTCGTCGCGCACCTGGAGTCCGACCCGTTCGCCTATCGATTCACCCAGTTGCTCGGCCAGGTAGGCGGCCAGGTTGCGGGCGGCGATTCGGCGCGGTTCGAGCATGACGATTCGCCGCCCTTCCAGCCACGGTGCGTCAAGCAGGTGCAGGGGGACGATGGTGCTCTTGCCCGCGCCCGGTTCAGCCCGGAGGACGCAGCGATTGTGCTCTGCCAGTTCCCGGTCGAGGTCGCCAAGAACCGATTCGACCGGCAATGGCGAAGCAGTCGCACTCACTCCAGGGCCAGCTGAACCTGCTTTTCAAGGCGGCGAACCACCCGGTTCAGCGCGGCCACGTCAATGACGGGCTCCAGGTTCTTGCCCTGCAGGTGGCGCGGCTTGGACGGTTCTCCCACCGCCTTGGCCCGGGTCGCCCTCTTGGCGCCGAGCACCCGTTCCGTGTGGGTTCGATCTGAAATCCGATAGCCTTGCGCCGGAAAGCCGAGGCCGGTGAGGTTTGACCCGGGCGTGAAGCGCTCGGCCTGGCCGATGAAGCGGTCGGTGCCGAAGTTGATGGTCGGGAAGTAATAGGCCAGAAACTCATCCTGGCGCTCACCCACCACGATCACGTAATTCTGCGTTCCGGAATCGAAGGCGGCGGAAACGGCCAGCGCGGTGCCGCCGCGGAATCCCTCCGCGATCCGCTGCCCATCCTGGGTCGCCTCGAAGCCGATCTCGAGCAGGTCGCCGTCGAAGGGCAGAATGCCGTCGTCGACATCCGTGAAGTCGGTCACGATCATCCACTGCCCGAAGAGCGCGAAGATCGGATCGTTGATCGACGGCGTGTACCAGAAGCGCACCAGTTCGATGGTTTCCCCGTCGATGACCATGGTGGCGGTCGCAGCCGAAGTGAACGTGATCTGGATCGGCCGGCCGGTACTCGTGGTGACATTGTCGACGAACGCGCAGCCGAGGCACTGGCCTTCGCGGGAGATGAAGAGCTCGTCGCCGAAGCGATAGGTCACGGAACCGCTGGTGGTATCGCGAAAAGCGGTTCCCGATGCCGAGAACCAGAGGGGGTCGCGGTTGGCCGGGTTGCCTTCCTCCGTATAGGTGTAGGCGGTCATGAACAAGGTCCGATCCTGGACCTCGATCGCATAGCCCCGTCCCGGTTGATCCTGGTTCCAGTAGAAGCCGGATTCCGGAATGAACGTCTGGGTATCGACCTCGGACGCGGCCTTCGTGGCGACCGCGGCCAACAGCACGGCAAGCAAGCGGAAAAATCGCACCGGCAGTTCTCCATTCAACATTTGCGGGTATTCTCGCATGGACGGCTGAATCGCTCATGAATCGGGATGAGGTGTCTTCACAACCCATCTGGACGACAAAGTTTTACGATGTCGGAATGGATACCAGATCTCAGTCGTCCGGTGCGCCTCTTCTGCGGCTGCTCCGTTACGCGCGTCCCTGGCGGGGGCGCATCCTGCTGGCTTCCCTGTGCTCGGTCATCAACAAGCTCTTCGATGTCGCTCCCGAGATCCTGATCGGCATTGCCATCGATGTCGTGGTGCGGGGGCAGGATTCCTTCGTCGCCACTCTGGGCTTCACCGACCCGCGGCACCAGATCTTCCTCCTCGGCGGGCTGACGCTGGTGGTGTGGATAGGCGAGTCGCTGTTCGAGTACTTCTACCTGGTCCTGTGGCGGAACCTCGCCCAGTCCATCCAGCATGCCTTGCGCCTGGATGCCTACCGGCATGTACAGGCATTGGACATGGCGTACTTCGAAGATCGCAGCACCGGCAACCTGGTGGCCATCCTCAACGACGATGTCAATCAGCTGGAGCGCTTTCTGGATGGCGGCGCGAATGCGCTCATCCAGGTCGCGACGACGCTGGTCGCGGTCGGTTCCGTGTTCTTCGTCATTTCGGCGAAGATCGCCACCCTGGCGTTCCTCCCCATCCCGGTCATCGTCTGGGGCGCATTTTTCTTCCAGCGCCGGGCCCAGCCCCTCTATGCGCAGGTTCGGGCCCGGGTCGGCGACCTGAGCAGCCGCCTGGCCAACAACATTGCGGGCATCGCCACCATCAAGAGCTTCACCACGGAAGAGGTCGAGGCCCGCCGCCTCGAGACCGAGAGCCTGGAATACCTGGAAGCCAATCGCCGCGCCATCGCGGTCAGCTCCGCGTTCATCCCGGTGATCCGCATGGCCATCCTGGCGGGCTTCGTCCTCACCTTCGTCGTGGGCGGCCTGATGACGCTGGAGGGATCGCTGAATGTCGGGGCCTATGGCGTTCTCGTCTTCCTGACCCAACGCCTGCTCTGGCCCCTGACCGGTCTTGCGGAAACCATCGATCTCTACGAACGGGCCATGGCCTCGACGCGGCGCATCCTCGACCTGATCGAAACCCCGGTTCGGATCCGCGACGGGGCCGGTGGTCAGCCCCTATCCGAACTGCAAGGAGAGATCCGCTTCGAAGCGGTCAGCTTTGCCTATGAGACCGGCGAACCGGTGCTGAAGAACATCGATCTCGAGGTGCCCGCGGGCCACACGGTGGCCCTCGTCGGCTCCACGGGCTCGGGAAAAACCACCCTGATGAAACTGCTCCTGCGCTTCTATCAGCCGTCAGACGGTCGAATACTCATCGACGGGCATCGCCTGGATGCACTGACCCTGCGGGACCTCCGGGCACAGATCGGACTGGTAAGCCAGGACACTTTCCTGTTCCACGGAACCGTGCGCGAGAACATCGCCTACGGCCGTCAGGATGCGACCGACGACGAGATCATTGCTGCCGCGCGGGCTGCTGAAGCCATGGAGTTCATCGAGCGGCTCCCGCAGGGTCTCGACACGGTGATCGGGGAGCGCGGGCAGAAGCTCTCGGGCGGGCAGCGCCAGCGCCTGTCGATAGCCCGGGCCGTACTGAAGGACCCGCGGATCCTGGTTCTCGATGAGGCCACGTCAGCGGTCGACAACGAAACGGAGGCGGCCATTCAACGGTCGATGGCCCGCATCAGCCAGGGCCGGACGACACTGGTCGTGGCCCATCGCCTTTCGACCATCGTCGACGCCGATCGGATCATCGTGCTGGAGCACGGCCGCATCGTCGAAGCAGGCAACCACGCCGAACTGATCAAGCTCGGCGGCGTCTATGCCGGCCTCTGGAAGGTCCAAACAGGCGGCCACGAGGTGGCCGCCTGAAAAAACCCGGGTCAGGGGTTGTTGCTTTCGAAGTTTGCCCGGAACAGCCGGTCGGCGCTGGTGTAGGCCGAAACGTAGCCCGATTGGATCGACTGCCGTATGCCGCTCGGGGCGCCGATCAGGAAGTTGTCGCCGTCATAGGCTACCGAGGTGCCGAACAGGTCGCCGGTCCCGCCGTTTTCGGCGAGGGTTTTCGCCACCTGGTTCCAGACTCCCCCGGCGAGACCAAACAGGTACCCCGCGCCGGTCTTGTTGGCGTTGCCATTGGCCTGTGGTGCGCCGACGGCCAGCTGATTGCCGACCAGGCTGACCGACTGCCCGAAGTTGGCCTCGGCGGTTGGGTCACTGGGCGTGATTGCGGTGCCAACCTGGACGAAGTTGTCGCCTCCGACATCGAAGACAAAGGCGGCCCCGGCGTCCGTTCCGCCCGTGTCGTCGCCCGGGGCGCCGACGGCCATCATGTTGCCCTGGAGAGACACCGCCGTTCCAAAGCCGTCACCCTCATTGCCCCCCGTATTGGTCATGCTGGCCGTGTTGCTCCAGTCGGTACCCGAGAGGTTCTGGTAGATCTGGGCGGCCCCCAGGCCGTTGGCCTGTCCGGGCAGTCCCACGCCGACCTTGCCCCCGGAAACAGACAGCGACGAGCCGAACCCTGCGGCAGCATCCGCATTGGGATCGCTGATGGTCGTCGTTACGGTCGATGACTGCGGATCCCCGGCGTCAGCAACTTCGATCATAACCGCGGCGCCGCTGTTCATGCCGGACTGCGCGTTCATGGCCGAGGGTGCGCCGACGGCGATCGTCGTGCCGTCCATGGACACGGCGGACCCGAAGCCGTCCGAGCTGCCGAAGCCGAGATTGGCCCCGATCACCTTGTTGAGGCCGCCACCTCCGCCCATCTGGGCGATGTAGGCTGCCTTGTCCGGCCCGCCGGAGCCTTTGACTACCGTGCCGTCGCCTGGTGCGCCGATGACGATCAGGTCGCCGCTGCAGCTGACAGACGATCCAAACCGCTCGCCGGCGACCGGGGTCCCTGTCCCCGGATCGGGCTGGGGCAGGATCTTCTCGTCAAACACATAGCCGGTCCCTTCCTTGCGGAAGATGAGCACAGCACCGGCGTCGGTGCCCGCCTCGTCGTCCCCCGGCACGCCGATCGCGGCGCGCTGGCCGCAGATGGCAACCGAGCGACCCATCTCGTCCTGGGCCGCCAGGTCTTCCGGCGAAAGCACATCACCGGACTG
>JAWVZU010000179.1:0-8285 GCA_033722075.1 Lysobacterales bacterium | reverse complement strand
CTGCTGTTCCTTCCAGGCAATCCTGAGCCCCGCGAGTGAGTGGCGGGTCGCGTTCTGGATTCGCTCGAGTTCCTTCATCACGCACCGGTTCGGACACCGCCGAGGTTGGCTATTCGGCTCGCTGAGCGGCGACCTCTTCAATGGTGGCCTTGAGTTCGGCGTCCCGCTCCATGAGGATGCGGAAGTCGCGAGTATAGAGGCCGAGCAGGTCGCAAAACCCTTCCGCCACCACGTCGACCACCCGCGGCTGGTCGGACAGCAGCGCCATCTCGCCGAAGAAATCGCCGCTGCCCAGAATGACCGGCTGCGGCTCCAGGGCCACCTTGACCGCCCCCGAAGAGATGAAATACATCGCGTCTCCCTTCTCGCCCTTTGCCACGATGGTCTCTCCGGGAAAGGCCAGCCTAGGCTTCAGCATCCGGGCGATCTCCTCTTTCCGCTCCATCGGCAGGTCGGCGAAGAAGGGGACTTTTCCGACCAGGTTGGCGGGATCCAGCCCGAGGTCCAGGCGAGGCCGCTCCACCTGCGACTCACGCATCTTCAGGTTCTGAGTCAGGTCCTTGTAGACCTCCTTGCCGATCACCGACGCGGCCAGCATCTCCTTGTAGTGCGCCTGCTCCAGCCGCGCCGCCACCTGATGCATCAGCGTATGTTCGAGCTTGTCGGCATAGTCCGGATAGGCCGCCCGCAGGGCGTCCAGGGCGGCCTGGGTGTCCTGAAGCCGCTCGCTGAGCAGTTCGCCCAGGGCCTCGCGGACATCGTCCTCGACCAGTTCGCCTGCTGCCTTCTCGGACTGGATTCGTCGCAGCGCCATGGTGATCGCCTGCAGCGATTCAAAGCGGCGCGCCAGGTGCCGCGCAAGAGGCCCGGACCAGCCCAGGCGACGTTGGATCTGAGCCGCGAGCTTGACCTGCCAGTTGAACATCAGTCCCCGTTTCCAGGCGCGCTCGTAGCCTTCGATGCCGTCGACCTTGATGCCGTCAAGAAGATCGTTGGAGAAGCGGAACAGGTTGCGGGCGACTTCGGGAGAAACCAAGCCCTGATCGAAATAGCGGTGATAGGTTTGATTCTCACGCAGGGTCAGCGTCCTGAGACCCACCTTCTTCCAATCCTCGGCGCCGATGGCCGGTGCGCTGGACGTGTCACAGAGGGTGCCGTCTTCGTAGGGCTGGGCAATCCGGTCGGCCACCGTGGAGTCCAGGTCCTGGCGCCGGGCGGCGTCCCGGACCTGGGCGCCGATGCTGGACATCGCCCCGCCGAGCACCCGATCCCGGATCGCGGCATCGACCGCGCTGAGCTTGTCCAGCCCGAACATGCGCATGACCAGGTGGACGGTCGTCGCATTGATCGCCAGGGTGAACAGCACAAACCCGGTGACGAGCACACCGATGAACTGGCGCACATCGGGTGCGAAGGCCGTGTTCTCCATGACTGCCAGGGCCAGCGCCAGGGAGACGGCGCCCCGCAACCCGCCCCAGAACATCACCGCGCGATAGCCGGTCGCTACATGTTCGGCCCAGCCTAGCCGGATCAGGACCGGAACCAGGCCGAAGATGATCGCGAAGCGAGCCACGAACGCAGTGACGATGAGAACGGTCAGCCAGGTGAACTCCTGGGCACCGAAATCGGCCAGCAGCGTGGGGACGGCCACACCGACCAGGACGAAGATGACCGAGTTGGCCGCAAACCCGATCTGCTCCCAGACTTCTTCGAGTCCGTGCCAGGTCGACTGCGGAATGACGCTGCGCCCCCGCGACCCGATGACCAGCGCCGCGGTGACCACCGCCATGACACCGGACAGGTGGAGATAGTGCTCGGCGATGATGAAGGCCAGGTAGGCCAGGGCGACCGTGAGCGTGATCTTGGGCAGGCCCGCCTCGCCCAGGAATCCGACGATGAAACAGGCGATCCGAGCCAGCACATAGCCGACCAGGATACCCCCGAAAAACACCTTCAGAAAGGAGAGGATCCCGGACAGGGCGCCGGCATCGGATTCACCGAGCAGCATCGCCGACAGGATCGTGAATACGACGATGGCGGTGGCGTCGTTGAACAGGCTCTCGCCCTCGACCAGGATGGCCAGGCGCTTGGGTGCGCCGAGATCCTTGAAGATCGCCACCACGGCAACGGGATCAGTAGCCGAGACGATCGCCCCGAGCAGAAGGCATGCGATCAGCGCGAAATCGGTCACGCCCCAGAGCGCCGTGCCCACGGCGACGGTCGAGATCAGCAACCCGAGGACGGCCAGCATCAGGATCGGTGCAATGTCATCCAGCAGCCTGCGGACGTCGATCGAGAGGGCCGACTCGAAGACCAGGGCCGGGAGGAAAACGAAAAACACCGCCTCCGAGGTGATCTCGATGGTATGGAGGGCCTCGACGAGATCGCTGACCACGCCCAGGTGGGCGCCCTCGGCGAGGTGCGCGGCAAAGCCGATCAGGATTCCGGCGGCCGCGAGCATGACGGTGAAGGGAAAATTCAGCCGGTTGGCGACCGGTACCATGAGGACGGCCAGGGTGAGCAAACCCATGATCCCCAGCATGGTCAACCAGACATGGTGCTCCATCGCGCGTCCCCTTTCGTTGTCGCCATGCAGTCCCCCGTCAAGTATACAACCGGTTGACCTCAACGGGGGTGGCGGGCGCGGGTTTCGTGCGATACTGCGCGGAGCTAACAGCCGGAACAGGTCAATGAAAATCAAGACCAGCAAACAGCTGGCGGACGTGCGCTACGAGATCCGGGGAGACCTGGCCAGGCGGGCCCGGGACCTGGAGCGGCGTGGCTTCGAGATCGTCCACCTGAATGTCGGCAATCCCGGCCGGTTCGGGTTTCGTACACCGGAGACCATGCGCCTGGCCATGATCGAGAATCTGTCGCGGTCCGAGGCCTATTGTCACCAGAAGGGTATCTTCCCCGCCCGCGAGGCCGTCGTGATGCAGCAGCAATCGCGAGGCGTCGAGATTGCGGATGCAGACGATGTCTTCATCGGCAACGGCGTGTCGGAACTGATCGACATGGTTCTGCGCGCCTTGCTGGATGCCGGCGACGAGGTCCTCATCCCGGCGCCGGACTACCCCCTGTGGACCGCGGCCACCGTGCTGAATGGCGGGAAGGCGGTGCACTATCCATGTCCTCCCGAGGCGGGTTTCCAGCCCGACCTGGAAGCGCTGGAGGCGGCGATCACGCCGCGCACGCGTGCCCTGGTGGTGATCAACCCCAACAATCCCACCGGTGCGGTCTATGGACGGAAAACGCTGGAGGAGATGGCGCGGATAGCCGAACGACACCGGCTGGTTCTCCTTTCGGATGAGATCTACGATCAGGTCCTGTTCGACGAGGCGAGCTTCTGCCCCATGGCTACCCTCGTGCACGAGACCCTGTGCGTGACCCTGTCGGGCCTGTCCAAGGTATATCGGGCTTGTGGCTATCGTGTCGGCTGGGCGGTTTTTACCGGCGAAAAAAGCGAGGCGCGGGAATACCTGCTGGCGGTGGAGAAGCTGGCTGCCCTGCGGCTCTGTTCAAACGTGCCGGCCCAGTGGGCCGTGCAGACGGCGCTGGGCGGTGTCCAGAGCATCCGGGAACTGGTGAATCCGGGAGGACGGCTGTACGAGAGCCGCTCCGCGGTCCTGGAGGCGGTAGCGGCCAGCAAGCACCTGGACCTGGTCCGCCCGATGGGGGCGATGTATGCGTTCCCGGGTGTGCGCGGCGATCACTTCGATCAATTCGACGATGAGGCCTTCGCGAGTGAGTTGCTGGAGCGATTCCACATCCTGCTGGTGCCGGGAAACAGCTTCAACGTGGACTACCGCACCCACTTCAGGATCACCCTGCTGCCGGACGATCGGGTCCTGCGCGACGTGTTCGAGAAGATCGAGGAGCTCCTCTGCGAGATGGCCGAGGCGAGCGTGTTGGCCTGACCGCGTCCTATGCGGCCGAACCACCGCGCGGGGCCCCGCACCGGATCGGCTCCTCCCCGGCTTGCCCAACCTACTCGGCTTTCACGTATTTGCCGACCTGTTCCGAGATCTGCGCGCGATCGCCAACGATCACAACCGTCATGTCCTCCTCGCGCAGGTATTTCTCGGCTGTTTCGGAGACTTCCTCGGGCGTCACGGCGTAGACATTGCTGACGTAGGTAGTCAGGTAGTCGTCGCCCAGGTCGTGCAGTTCGGTGTAGTTCAGCATGTTGATGATGCCGCTGCGGGTCGAGTTCTGCAGGGTGAACACGCCGGCCATGTAATTCTGGAAGGCGCGCAACTCCTCCGCGCTCGGCGGCTCGTTCTGGAGACGATCGATTTCCTTGTAGATCTCGTCCAGCGCAGGGCCCGTGACCTCGGTGGTCACGGCCGCGGACTCGGCCCAGTAGGCGTCCTTGTAGCGGGTGGACAGCGACGAGTTCGGCGAGTAGGTATAGCCCTTGTCTTCCCGGATGTTGCTGGTTATCCGTGAAGAGAAGGCCCCGCCCAGGAGCGTGTTGGTGACCTGAAGCTTGATCCAGTCGTCGCTTCCGGGCGGTGGAACGGGCAGGCCCACGATCACGTTGGACTGCGACGCATCGGCCCGATTGACGATGTCCACCGCCTGCTTGCCCTCGGCCGGCTCCGGCAACATGACCAGCGGCGCCGGGCCCTTTTCCCAGTCGCCGAAAGCGGTCTCGATTGCAGACTTGACCGTACTCGCGTCGAACTGGCCGACGACGAAGAGCTGGGTGCGTTGGGCCCCGAAATTGTCGGCGTAGAAGCGCCGTACGTCGTCGATCGTGTAGCCGGCAAGCTGTTCTTCCGAAGGGAAGTAGCGGCCGTATGGGTGGTCCCCATACAGTGCCTTGGCGAATTCCGCCGCCGCCATGCTCTGCGGCTGTGTCTTGGCGACGGCCAGGGCGCGCAGCCGGTCGTTGCGGACCCGCTCGAGCTCTTCTTCGGGGAACGCCGGCTGACGCACCACCTCGGCGATGAGTTCGACCAGGTCCGGTGCAAATTCACCCAGGACATCCCCACCGACGGTGGTCTGGTCCAGGCCAACACTGAAGTCCACTTCACCGCCCATGCTGGCGGCGGCCTGGGCCACTTCGACGGACGATCGCTCGGTGGTTCCTTCTTCGAGCATGTCGGCGGTCAGATCCGCAATCCAGGTTTGTTCGCCGTCGTTCAGGTTGCCGACCCGGATCACCGCCTCTACCGCGACCTTGGGAAGTGTACCGAAGGGCACCAGGGTGACCTGGAGACCGTTGTCGAGGGTATAGCTGTCCGTGGCCGGAAGGACGAAGTCCTTGGGCGTTCCGCCTTCTGGCGGCGTCTCCTTCGCCGCTTCATCCTGGGCGAAGCCCTGGGCGCCAAAGAGCAGCGCGATACTCATGATCCACTTATGCATCGGGTCCACCCTCCTTTTCGCCGACCGCCCAGACCAGGCTGGTGCGATTCGTCGGGCGCAGGTATTCGCGGGCGACGTCGCGGACCTGGTCGGCGGTAACGGCCATGATGTTCTTCTCGAAGTCGTTGATCTGCATCGGGTCGTCATCGAACAGCGCAAGGCTTGCCATCAGGTCTGCCCGTCCGAAGCCGAAGGTCCCGCCGAGATAGTCGTAGTAGAAGGACCGCCATTTCACCTTGGCCCGGTCCAGGGTTTCCTGGTCGATGCCGTTCTCGATGACGTCGTCGACCACGCGGTCCAGGATGGCGAGGAGTTCCTCGCGGTCGTGTCCTTCATCGTGGATGAAGGAGCCGGTCCACAGCATGGGACCCTTGTAGTTGAGCATGTTCCCGAGCAGGGCATTGATGCCGCCGCTGACACTGGAGGTGATGCCTTCCTCCTTGACGAAGGCCTGGTGCAGGAGGCTGTCGTCCCCCTGGATCAGGATCTGGTCCAGCAACCCCATGGCGTACCACTCCGGCGTGAGCCGCTCGGGCACGTGATAGGCGAAGGCAAAGCCCGGCCGCTCGGCGAGCGGATCGGTCTTGGTGACCTTCTTTTCCTCTTCCTGGCGAGGCTCGCTGATATCCGGCAACTCGATCGGATCGGGACTCGGAGAAATGTCACCGAAGTACTTCTCGACCATGGCCAGGGCCTCATCGGCGTCGAAATCGCCGACCAGGGCAACGGCCGCATTGTTCGGCGCGTAGTACTTGAAGAAGAAGTCGTTCACGTCATCCAGCGTGGCGGCGTCGAGATCTTCGAGGTCGCCGTAGAAATTGTGCGCGTTGAACCAGTTCTCGTTGGCGTACTGCGGCATGTACAACCAGGGGAAGCCGCCGTAGGGCTGGTTCAAGACATTGACCTTCACCTCGTTCTTCACCACGCCCTGCTGGTTGACCAGGTTGTCCTGGGTGATGGCGAGGCCCTTCATTCGATCGGCCTCGGCCCACAACATGGTCTCCAGCTTGTGGGTGGGCACGATCTCGAAATAATTCGTGTAATCGAAGCGCGTGGAACCGTTCAACACGCCGCCGTTGGCCTGCACCAGGCGCACAAACTCCATTTTTCCTAGGTTTTTCGACCCCTGGAACATCATGTGTTCGAAGAGGTGGGCAAAACCGGTCCGATTCCGCGGCTCGATCCGAAAGCCGATATTGTAGTAGACCGCAACCACCGCGGTCGGCGTCGTGTGATCCTCGGAGATGATCACCTTCAGACCGTTGTCGAGCGTGTGGTACTCGATCGGTACGCTGAAGCTCGAAGCGCTGGAGTTCGCTTTGGTCGTGGCTTCGCTCGTCGGCGACTTGGGCGGTTCCGCGGCCGTGGCGTCGGCTTGTGAATCGGTCTGGTCGGAGCACGCGGCCAGGTAGAGCGCGAGCAATGCAACCGGCAGACCGGACATGATTGGACTCTTCATCGATACACCTAAGCTTGGAAAGCGGCCAACCTTGTGATCGGCGGTGCGAGAGCGTAACAGATTCTTCGCCCTCATCTCATGTGATCAAAGTCCCGGTTTGCCGCGAGACCTCGGCGTGGCCGAAAGGCGGAGCTTTGAAATCGGGGAGCCACTACACTGTCGGCCATGGAAGGACAACTGCATCACCTTGCCAACCCGCACCTCGGCCGGCCGGGCTTCATGTGGTGCTATGGTCACTGGGGTCCCCCGGTCCTCGTGTTCCCCTCGGCTGCCGGCATGGCTCACGAGTGGCAGGCACATTCGATGATCGACACCCACGCCGATCTCCTCTCCGCGGGGCGGTTGAAGCTGTACTGCGTCGAGAGCAACGTGGCGGATTCCTGGACCAACAAGGAGCGAAGCCTGGAAGGCAAGATGGAGCGCCATCGCGCCTACGAGCGTTTCATTCTCGAAAACGTCGTGCCGTTCATCTACGAGGACTGCCGGACGGAGGGCATCCCGATCACCGCGGTCGGGATCAGCGTCGGTGCCCTGCTGGCGGTGAATTTTGCGCTGAAATACCCGCAGGTCTTTCACCACGCGATCGGGTTCAGCGGACGCTACAACGCCATGCATTTCACCCACGGTCAGTCCAACGACGACGTCTATTTCAACAACCCGCTGGCCTACGTCCCGGGCCTGTCTGGTGAGGTGCTGGAGCACGTGCGGCAGAATGCGCGGTTCACGCTGGTCTGCGGGCAGGGCAAGTGGGAAGACGGCAATATAGAGGAAACGGTGATGATGGGGCGGCTGCTCCGGTCCAAGGACATCGCCTGTGAGACCGATATCTGGGGTCGCGATTCCCACCACCAGTGGCCCTACTGGAAACTCCAGTCCCGAAAATACTTCCAACAGTTGTTCGGAGCTTAGGGGAAAGGCAGGGGGGCTGATGGATCGGGCCATGCCTTTTCTGCTTCTGGCGCTGGTCGGTGGGCTCGCCTATCCCGGTCTCCGCTTCGACCGGCCTCTCCGGATCCTCGTCGGAGCGGTGTTTGTTGCCGCTGCGCTGCTTTCGCCGCTTCTGGCCCCAGCAGATTCAGGCCTTTCGACAAGATTGCTGGTGATCTTTGCCAGCGGGTTCGTCGCCATGAAGTTCTTCGATCTTTTCATTGGTGCGGCACGGGCGGACTCGCCTTCGCTACGGAGCTATCTCGCTTTTCTGGCAAATCCCTGCCTGCTGGTATGGCGCCGACGTGATGCGGAGCCGCAGGTTCCGTTGGCCGAGAATTTCCGGCGCCTCGTACGGGACGCTGCTCAAATCGCCATCGGCTTGCTCGTCCTGAAGGGCTTCTGGGTGATCCGCTGGGACGCGATGCCCTTCTGGCTCGAACACGGTTTCAAGGCGGTGGGTTTCTACCTGGGGGTTCTGGGCTTATTTGGAATCATCGCGGCTCTCTGGCGCTTGGCCGGCGGCGTG
>JAWVZU010000178.1:0-8331 GCA_033722075.1 Lysobacterales bacterium | reverse complement strand
TGATGCAGCAATATCTCCGGATCAAGGCGGATCATCCGGACATCCTGCTGTTCTTCCGCATGGGCGACTTCTACGAGCTCTTCTACGACGATGCGCGGCGTGCCGCACGGCTGCTCGACATCACGCTGACGCAGCGCGGCCAGTCGGCGGGAGAACCGATCCCCATGGCCGGTGTTCCCTACCACGCCGTGGATCAGTATCTGTCGCGGCTGCTGAAACGCGGGGAATCGGTCGCGATCTGCGAGCAGGTCGGCGATCCGGCGACTGCGAAGGGACCGGTGGAACGCAAGGTGGTTCGAATCGTCACGCCGGGAACGGTCAGCGACGAGGCCCTCCTGGACGAGCGGCGTGAAAACGTGCTGTTGGCGGTCGCCCAGGCCGGCAAGCGTTTCGGACTGGCGTGGATGGACCTCGCCGGCGGTCGGTTCCTGGTGGAGGAGCTTGAGGGACCGGGCACGTTGAGCGCGGAACTTGAGCGCCTCGATCCGGCCGAGGTGCTCACCGATGAGGCGGCGGCAACACCGAGCGAGTTGTCCCAGCGGCAGGGCCACAAGCGCCGCCCGCCCTGGTGCTTTGAACTGGACAGCGCGCGCGAACTGCTGACCCGGCAGTTCGGCACCCGGGATCTGAGCGGTTTTGGCTGCGAGGATCTGGATCTCGCCCTGCGCGCCGCCGGTTGTCTCCTGCAGTACGTCAGCGATACCCAGCGCAGCGCCCTGCCCCACATCCGATCGCTGACCGTCGAGACCCAGTCGGAGATGGTTTTGCTCGACGCCGCCACGCGCAGACACCTGGAGATCGAGATCAATCCCGGCGGGCGACCCGAACACACCCTGGTGGGCATCCTGGACCGAACCGCGACGCCGATGGGCGGGCGCCTGCTGCGTCGCTGGCTCAATCAGCCGATCCGGGACCAGGTCAGCCTGCGCCGGCGTCACCAGGCGATCGAGACCTTATCGAACGATGCGCGACATGAGGCGATTCGAGAGCTGCTCAAGGGCATCGGCGACTGCGAGCGGATTCTCACCCGCATCGGCCTGCGCAGCGCCCGACCCCGCGATCTGAGCACTTTGCGCGCTGCGCTTGCCGCCCTGCCGGAACTCACGGAGCTCCTGGGTGACCTGGACAGTCCCCTGCTGCAGGAACTTGGCAAAGTGGCGGCACCCCGAACGGATCTCCATCGGTTGCTCGAAGAGGCCATCATCGACGAGCCGCCGGTCCTGATTCGAGACGGCGGTGTACTGGCCTCGGGCTACGACGCGGAGCTCGACGAGCTGCGCGACATCAGTCGCAATGCCGACGGTTACCTGGTCGAGCTGGAAGAGCGGGAACGGGAGCGGACGGGCATCCCGACCCTGAAGGTCGGCTACAACCGGGTTCATGGCTATTACCTCGAGATCGGCAAGACCCATGCGGACCGCGTACCGGATGCATACACGCGGCGCCAGACCCTGAAGTCCGCCGAGCGCTACATCACCGAGGAGCTGAAGACCTTCGAGGACAAGGTCCTGGTCAGCCGGGAGAAGGCACTGGCCCGGGAGAAACTGCTTTATGAAGAGCTGCTGGACCGCCTGGCGGAGGACCTGGAAGACCTCCAGCGGATGGCCGCCGGTCTCGCCCAGCTTGATGTCCTGAGCAACCTCGCGGAGCGCGCTGACCGGCTGGACTGGCGTGCCCCGACCCTGGTCGAGGAACCCGGCATTGCCATCAGCGCCGGCCGGCACCCGGTCGTCGAGCAGGTCTCGGGGGAGCCCTTCGAACCCAATGACCTTGCGCTGGACGACCAGCAGCGCATGTTGCTGATCACCGGCCCGAACATGGGGGGCAAGTCGACCTACATGCGCCAAGCCGCCCTGATCGTCCTCCTCGCCTATGCAGGCAGCTTCGTTCCCGCAACAGAGGCACGGATCGGACCCATCGACCGCATCTTTACCCGCATCGGCGCGGGTGACGACCTGACCCGCGGACACTCCACGTTCATGGTCGAGATGACCGAAACCGCGAACATCCTGCACCACGCCACCCCGGCCAGTCTGGTGCTCATGGACGAGATCGGACGTGGCACCAGCACCTATGACGGTCTGTCGCTGGCTCGTGCATGTGCCTGTCACCTGGCCAGCGAGAACCGCTCCTACGTGCTGTTTGCGACGCACTATTTCGAGCTCACCGAGCTCGCCGGGGAATTGCCCGGGGTCCAGAATGTCCACCTGGACGCGGTAGAGCACGGAGACCGGATCGTCTTCCTGCACGCGGTCAAACCCGGTCCCGCCGATCGCAGTTACGGGTTGCAGGTCGCTGCACTGGCCGGCCTGCCGCGGTCGGTCCTCGAACAGGCCACCCACACCTTACGACAGCTCGAAGCCGGTCAGCCCACTGCCAGGCCGGAATCACGACCCCAGCTGGACCTTTTCCAGGCACCCGCGGAACCGTCACGACTGGAGCGCGCCCTGGAAGAGCTCGATCCGGATGAGCTGACCCCGCGGGAGGCGCTCGAAGCGCTCTATCGTTTCAAACGCCTTCTCGCTGACGAGTGACCCGCCGCATCGGGTAGAATTGAGATCAAGCAAGTCCCCATAGTCAAAGGAGCCCGGCATGACGAGCGAGTCGTTGGTTGTCACGGAAGAAGAACAGGTCAGAAAGGAGCTCAAGCTCCCCGAACCGGAAGCGATCAGCCTGGACGATGTCGCGCCTGAGCTGGAACGGCAGGCTGATGAGCTGGTATCGCGTTTCGTTTCCGTGGACCCGGCCGAGGCTGAAGATGCCGAGGCCACGAAGGCGGCCGTGGAAAACATGGGCGTACGGCTCCAGGAAGAAGCCAGTCACCGCAGCGCCATGCTGGAAGAACCCCTGTCGTCCATGGCCGATCGTGCGGAGGACGGCGGTGAGGTTGCCAACGCGCTCATCGAGCTGAAACTCAAGGTGGAGGAACTCGATCCGGGCAAGTATGACCTGGAGCCCGGCTGGCTGTCCCGGCTGCTGGGGCGGATCCCGGGCGTCGGAACACCGATCAAGCGCTATTTCACCCGCTTCGAAAGCTCGCAGACGGTGATCGACGCCATTTTGCGATCCCTCGATGACGGCAAGGACCAGCTGCAGCATGACAATGCGACCCTGCGCGAAGACCAGAAACACCTCCGCAAGCTGACCCACAAGCTGCAACGGGCCGTACAGCTTGCGCGACTGATCGACCAGAAACTGAACTACAAGATCGAACGCGACCTGGTCGACCAACCGAACCGGGCCAAGTTCGTCCAGGAGGAGCTCCTGTTTCCGCTGCGCCAGCGGATCATGGATCTGCAGCAGCAGCTGGCGGTCTGCCAGCAGGGCGTGGTTACGCTGGAGATCGTGATGCGCAACAACAAGGAACTGATCCGGGGGGTCAACCGGGCCAAGCACGTGACGGTGAATGCGCTACAGGTCGCGGTGACCCTGGCCATCGCGCTGGCCAACCAGCGGATCGTGCTCGACAAGGTCAACGCGGTGAACGAAACCACCAATGAACTCATCGCTGGAACCGCCAAGCGGCTGCGTGAACAGGGCGCGGAAATCCACAAGCAGTCGGCCAGTACGGCGCTGGACGTGGAAACGCTGAAAGGCGCCTTCCGCGACATTCACGCCGCGCTGGACGATATCGCCCGCTATCGCCAGGAGGCGCTGCCCAAGATGGAACACAGCATCCACGAAATGGCGCAGCTCACGGAGTCGGGAGAAAAGAAGATCCGGGACATGGAGCGGGCCGACGTGGCGGCCGAGGACGTCTTCGAGTTCATACCCGACGATCCCGCGGCCGACGAAGCCGACGCCTGAGGAAAGCCGGGTCCGTTACTTGTAGTCTTTTTCGCCCGCCTCGATCAACACCGGAATCCGATTGGCCTGGGGCGGTAGCGGACAGGTCGAGTACTCGGTGAACACGCACGGCGGATTGTAGGCCCGATTGAAATCCAGCACGGTGGTGCCGTCTTCGGGCCAGGGCGTATAGACGAACCGGCCGGCACCATAGGTGGACTTGCCGTTGGTGCGGTCGCCGAAAATGATGAACAGCTCGTCGTCACCCTCGTCGCCGACGGCCTCGACCGAGTATTCCGTGCCTCCCAGCTCGAAGACAAGGCGGCCGGGATTTGGGTTGTCCGACACCAGACCGGTCACGTCGACTATCTCGATCGTATGCCCCTCCGGATGACGCTGGAAGCGCGCCTCGACCCGGAAATCGGGCTTGATCGGAAAGTAGTCTATGCCCCGAAAGCCCACCCGCGTCGGTGCCGCGGCATCCTTGACCCGGATCGCCAACCGGTCTCCGCGTTCGATCACGAACAGGCTGACCGAGCCCACCTCGAGGATGGGCGCCTCCTCGAGATCCTCGGAAAACAGGACCAACTCTTCCACCGGCTCGCCCGCGTGCGTAACGGGAACACCCGGTGTGGCGGAGAAGGCAACGTGCGGGCCGCTGACCCGGATCTCGCCCACCCGGGCGGGACCGGCGTTCAGAACCACGTCATTGTCCGCAGGCGCACTGCCGATCGCGTGGCTGCCGTTCTCCAGCCAGTGAAGACCGATGAGGCTCAACCAGCCGCTCGGGCCGGTCAGGGAAGTCAGCCGCGACAGGCGCCACTCCATGACGCTGTCCACGTGATCGGCGTCCACGGGCGAGGCCGCGAGGGCACCCACGAACAGAATCTGCAGCAACATCGCCGTACGCTCCGGAGTGTCAGGGACTGGAGTTGAGCACTTCGTCGATTACCTGGACGTTGGCCGCTTCCCGCAGCGCTTCGTTCAGGGCCGCCACTTCGGCTGCCGAAAAGCTGCGCGCAAGACGCCGCGACAGAGCCGTGCGCTCGCCTTCGCCGACGCTCGCCGGATCCGGTTCGCTGACCGATTCCAGCCCAACCAGGGCAAACTGATTGCCCCGAAACGGCACCAGATGAAAATCGGGACCTTCCCCTGCAGGCCGCGGCAATTCGAAGACCGAACGGACCAGTTCAGCCGGATAACCGATGGCACTACGCTCCACGCCGGCAGCGGTTTCCAGAACGATGTCTTCGGATTGGTCGGCAATTTCAGCCAGGGTGGTATCGCCTGCTTCGACCTGGGCCAGAAGGGCCTCGGCGCGCTCTCGTGCCGCATCTCTGGCAGCCTGCTCGCGGACCGCCTCCTCGACCTGGGCGCGCACCTCTTCGAGCGGCTTGTCATAAGCCTCCTGGTGGTCGATGACCCGCAGGAAGACGATGTGATTGGGTTCGAGAATGACCGGATCACTGACCAGACCATCTTCCAGGACCAGCTCGGAGAACGCCACGTTGACGATCTGGGGGTTTCCGGTCAAGCCACTGCCGCCGGCACGACTGAAGGGACCCAGGACGCGAAGTTCGAGTCCAAACTCTTCAGCCACGGCCGCCATGTCCGGCAGGTCGCTGTAATTGAGCCGCTCTTCCAGCTGGCTCTGCAGATCGAGAAACTGGCGCTCCGCTTCCGCATCCCGGAACTCTGCCGCCAGTTCCTCACGAGCTTCCTCGAAGGTTTTTCCGCGGGGCTCTTCGATGTCCCGCAGGTAGATCACGTGAAATCCGAACGAGGACCTCACCGGGTCCGACACGGCGCCTTCCTCGAGTACAAAAAGCGCATCTTCGAAGGCCTCGACCATGTCGCCTTCCGCGACCCAGCCCAGGTCGCCGCCTTCCGAGGCACTGAAATCATCCGATGATTCGCGTGCAAGCTCGGGAAACGCTTCCGGGTTGGCCTGGGCCTCCGCCGCAAGCTCGGCCGCCCTGGCCTCCGCCGCGGCGACCGTCTCCTCGTCGGCATCCTCGGGTACTTCCACGAGAATATGCGAAGCCAGACGTCGTTCCGGCACCCGGAACCGATTCTTTTCGGCTTCATACCGGTCGCGCAACATCTGCTCGTCGACGGCGAGTTCCCCGGCGTAGTCCTCGGCCCGGACTTCCAGATATTCGATCGTCACCTTTTCCGGTTCCCGGTAGCGGCTCCGGTTGGCCTCGAAATAGGCCATGATTTCCTCCTCGGTCGGCTCCACCGAGTCTTCGAAGGAATCGCCGGAGATCACGACATAGCGGAAGGAACGCTTCTGGTCCTGCAGGGTCGCCAGACGGCTGGTGGCGGACGGCGTCGAAAACTGGCTGCTGGTGATCGCGCCGGAAATCTGCTGGGTCAGCAACTGGCGCCGCAGCAGCTGTTCGAAATCGGCCGGCGTCATACCGCGCAGCTGGAGCAACTGCAGATAGACGTCAGGATCAAAAGTTCCGCTCACCTGGAATGCCCCGATCTTGCGGATCTCATCTCGAATCTGCGATGGCGCAACATCCAGGTCGGCTGCGGCTGCGGCCTGCAACCAGACTTCCTCCTGGATCATGCTTTCCAGGAATTCCCGGCGCCGCACCGGGTCGTCGAGAAACGACACGTCCACGCCCTGGCTGGCCAGCTGCTGACGATACTCGCCGAAGCGACTCTCGAATTGCTGCCGGGTGATGGTGATGTCGTTGATGGTTGCAACCACCGGGTCGGAAGCACCCATGACGTAGTTCTGGATTCCCCACAAGGCGAACGTCAGGGACAACAGCACCACGATGATGATGCCGATGATGCCCGTCGCTTTTTCTCTGATCTTCTGGAGCATTGCTGTGAATTCGGTTCACTCAAAGAACAAGGGCGCCGCGTGGCGCCCTTGGGTAAGCTGGCGGAGCGGACGGGACTCGAACCCGCGACCCCCGGCGTGACAGGCCGGTATTCTAACCAACTGAACTACCGCTCCGCATTGATCTGGTGGGTGCTGCAGGGATCGAACCTGCGACCCTCGCCTTGTAAGGGCGATGCTCTCCCAGCTGAGCTAAGCACCCCTTTCAAGGGCGCGCTAGTTTACGGCATCTTTCAGGCCTTTGCCAGCCTTGAAGGAGGGCACGTTGCTCGCCTTGATTTGGATGGTCTTGCCGGTGCGCGGGTTGCGCCCGGTGCGTGCTTCGCGCCGCTTGACGCTGAAGGTGCCGAAGCCCACGAGCGAAACGGAGTCTCCGTCCTTCAGGGCGCCGGTGATCGAATCCAGGATTGCTTCTACAGCCTTTCCGGCATCGCTCTTGCTCAGCCCGGAGTTCTCGGCTACGGCATTGACCAGTTCGGATTTGTTCATGCTTTAAATTCCTTAATTCTTGCGGACGCCATTCAAGTGTGGACGCCGGGATCTTCCCCGGAAAAGGCGCTCAGAGCAGTCCGATTAATCCCCAAGTGCACTCGTCCCTTTCGTAGACATCCCGCCCGAAGACGGGGGGTGACGAAGGGCGCTTTATACCAAGCCTATGGCCGATCCGCAAGGCGTGAATCCGGGCTGGAAAGCCCATGGCGCCTTGCTTTCCGAACATGTTGGAGCGCGCCGTTCGCCGAAACCATTTTCGGTTCAGGGTGTTACCGCCCTCACCTCACAATCCACTGACTCCGGCAACCGATTCAATGGGTTCGCAGGCCGTCCGATCCCTGGTCGTCTTCGCCGGTTGCCAGCGGCGTTTCCGGAGCGTCGGGGCGTGGCGTCGGCTGTTCGACCAGCGCGACCTCGAGCACGTCGTCGATCCAGCTGACCGGTATGATCTCCAGCTTCTCCTTGATGTTGTCCGGAATCTCCGCCAGGTCCTTCTCGTTCTCTTCGGGAATCAGCACCTTGTTGATGCCACCGCGATGAGCCGCGAGCAGCTTTTCCTTGAGCCCGCCGATCGGCAGGACGCGCCCGCGCAGCGTGATCTCGCCCGTCATCGCGACGTCGGCCTTGACGGGAATCTTGGTCAGCGCCGAGATCAGCGCCGTGCACATCCCGATACCCGCGCTGGGTCCGTCTTTCGGAGTCGCGCCCTCGGGAACGTGGATGTGGACATCGAATTTCTGGTGGAAATCCTCGTCCAGGCCCAGCTTGTGACAGCGATTGCGCACCACCGTCTGGGCGGCATGGATCGACTCCTTCATCACGTCGCCCAGCTGCCCGGTATGGATCAGCTTGCCCTTGCCGGGAACGACCGTGGCTTCGATATTGAGCAACTCGCCGCCGACCTCGGTCCAGGCCAGACCGGTAACCAGTCCCACCTCGTCCTTCTCTTCCGCCAGGCCGTAGCGATGCCGCTTGACCCCGAGATAGTCCTCGATATTGTCGACGTTCACCACGACCTTGCCGCGCGCCTTCTTCGGCTTGTCCTTTTCCTTGTCCTTCTTGGCCTTGTCCTCTTCGAGAATCAGTTCCTTGACGACCTTGCGGCACACCTTGGAGATCTCTCGCTCGAGGTTTCGTACGCCGGCCTCCCGCGTGTAGTGCCGGATGATGTACCGAACCGCGTCCTCGCCCAG
>JAWVZU010000177.1:0-8385 GCA_033722075.1 Lysobacterales bacterium | reverse complement strand
GGTGGTGATGTCAGTAGCGGGATCCATGCAACCTCGCGGCCAATGCCAGTGCAGTCTGCACTAGGACAACTCCTGCTCGATCCGGTCGAACAAGGTGCCTGCAATATTGAGGCTAAAGATCTGATCCAGTTCCCGGATGCATGTCGGGCTGGTCACGTTGATTTCCGTGAGGTAGTCGCCGATGACATCGATCCCGGCGAAGAGGATACCCCTCCGCGACAGTTCCGGCCCGACGGCCCGACAGATCTCCCAATCGCGATCGCTCAGTTCGACTCCGTGTCCCGTCGCCCCGCGTGCGAGATTGCCGCGAAAGTCGTCCGCACCGGGGATGCGTGCCAGGGCGTAGGGGATGGCCTCGCCGTCGACGAGCAGGATGCGCTTGTCGCCCTGGTCGATCTCCTCGATGAATTTCTGGGCCAGCAGCGTCCGCGCGCCGTTATGGCTGACCGTTTCGAGTACGACGTTGATGTTCGGGTCGTCGCGGCGCAGCAGGAAGATCGACTGCCCGCCCATCGCATCGACCGGCTTGACAACCGATTTCGCGTGGCTGCGGACAAACTTCTTCAGGGTCGGAATATCCCGGGAAAAGACCCCGGGTGGGCAAAGGTCCGGAAACCACGCGGTGAAGTACTTTTCGTTTGCGTCACGCAGCGCCTGGGGCCGATTGACGACCAGCACGCCCTCGTCGGCTGCCCGCTCCAGCGCGTAGGTGTCGTTGATGTATTCGAGGTCGAAGGGCGGGTCCTTCCGCATGAGGATGCAATCGAGCTCTGCCAGCGGACCCTCGCCCTCACCGGTGAACTCAAACCATCCGCTTGGATCATCCTGGAGGCGCAGATGACGCCAGCGACCTCGGGCTCGGCCGTCCTCGGTCCACAGATTGCCGGGAGTCAGGTAGTGGATTCGATACTCGCGGCGCTGCGCCTCCAGCAGCATCGCAAAGCTGGAGTCCTTCTTGATGTTGATCTTCTCGATGGGATCCATGACGATCCCCAGCGCTATCGACACGCTGTCACTCCTTGGTCCAGGTGGTTTGACCGGGCAAGCCCGTCCGCTTTGCGATCGCGGTCCGGTCCATGGCAGAAAGTAGTGCTGTCGCACTCCGGCCGTCTTCGGCGGTATAGTATCATCCACAAATGGGATGGTTGCCCGCACGCCGAAGGATCGGTCGACTGCGGTGCATGCATGAGTCTGGCGGGACAGGGGATGATTCCAGCACGGTCCGGCCGTGGACCCAATGGTTGCGAGGACGCCTGAACGCTCCATCGACAACCCAGTCAGCCACCCCTGTTGGATACGGAATTTACAGATTGTTTAGCGACTTAGGTCAAAAACTTGACATGCCTGCTAAACTCTGGTTTACAGGCTGTTGGGCACGCGTTTAGGAAACCCGGGGGTTATCAAGTGGACGCAGCACCGAACAACTCCGGACTGGAAGGTCTCAAGGTAATGGTCATCGACGATTCGAAGACCATTCGTCGAACGGCGGAAACGCTGCTTAAGAAAGAAGGGTGTGACGTCGTTACCGCCACGGACGGCTTTGAAGCCCTGGCGAAGATCAGCGACCACCATCCGAACATCATTTTCGTCGACATCATGATGCCGCGCCTCGATGGTTATCAGACCTGTGCGCTGATCAAGAACAACAAGACGTTCAAGAAGACGCCGGTCATCATGCTTTCCAGCAAGGACGGTTTGTTTGATAAGGCCCGGGGGCGAATCGTCGGATCCGAGCAATATCTGACCAAGCCTTTCACGCGTGACGAACTGCTGGGTGCAATCCGCCGGCACGTGGAAGAGGAATAGGGTCATGGCCAGAATCCTGATCATCGACGACTCACCCACCGACGTTCACGTCTACAGCAAGATGCTGGAGAAGAACGGCTTCGAAGTGGATTCCGCGCCTAATGCCGAAGAAGGCATTGCCAAGGCCAAGGCCGAGCACCCCGATCTCATCCTCATGGACGTCATCATGCCGGGCATGAACGGGTTCCAGGCCACGCGCAGCCTGAGCAAGGATCCCGACACGTCCGACATTCCGGTCATCATCATCAGTACCAAGAACATGGAAACGGACAAGGTGTGGGGTTTGCGCCAGGGGGCCAAGGACTACATCACGAAGCCGGTCAAGGACGCGGTGCTGCTGAAGAAAATCGCGGAGGCAATGAACGGCTAGCCGTGGCACGAGACTCCAACAAGGCTTTTGATGTCCTGCGGGATTTCGAGAAGCGGGCATTGATCCATGCGGTGGGACTGCCCGAGCAGTCGTCGGCCCAGGGCACCTGGTCCGGGATCGCGTTTCGGCTCGAGGGCGCAAACCTGGTTTCGGAGATCGGCGACATCGTGGAGATCATGACCGTGCCGAGATACACGAAGGTGCCCGGATCTAAATCCTGGTTGCTGGGGATTTCGAATGTCCGCGGAAACCTGGTGCCGATCGTCGACCTTCGCGGTTACCTTTCCGGCCAGAAAACGACGATCGGAAAGCAGACGAGGGTGCTGGTGGTGCCACAGCAGGGCAGTACCCTGGGCCTGCTCATCGACGAGATTACCGGACAGCGCCATTTCCTCGAGGAAGAGCGCAGCGAGGACTCGTTTTTCGCGGAACACATGATCGCGCCCTACGTGGAAAGGGAGTATGCCAAGGGCGATGACCACTGGGGCGTTCTCGCAGTAAGGAAGCTGGTCAACGACCCGGATTTTTTGCAGGCGGCGGCGTGAACGCCTGCCGGACGGAAATTTTTCCAGTGCACGGTACGAAGAGGTACCGACGAAACCTCCGAGTGATCAGAGGTTCATTCATACGAACCGAGCAGTGAGAGCGGGGAGCATTAGGCTATGAGCGCAGCAGCCGGATCAATTCAGACACGAGAATCGAACACCCTCATCTCGTTTCTGGGCGTGGTGCTGGTACTGGTATTCGGTGCCATCATCGTCAACTTCTATTTCCTCAACAAGGCAGCGGAGCAGCAGCGACGCCACCTGTCTCTGATCACGGAGACGCAGGTGATGTCCCAGCAGATCGCGAAGTTCGCCAACGAGGCGGCGGGCGGTAACTTCGACGCTTTCGACGAGTTGCGGGAAACCAAGACCAAGATTCAGAACAACCTCAACTCGCTGACTGCCGGCAACCCGGATATCGGCCTGAGCCCCCTGCCGACAGCGGTAGAGGAAGAGCGGTACCAGATGGTCAACACGACCTGGGAGCCGATCCGCGAGGAGACCGACAAGATCCTCGACCGCGATGAGCTGATCGTCAACCTGGCCGACACCGCGGACGCTTTCGCCGCGGACATCCCGCTGCTGCAGGCCCGGCTCTCCGAAGTTGCCCAGGTGCTCGCGAACATCGGGGCCAGACCGCAACAGATCTATTGGGCGGCGAGTACGCTGGCCGTTGCAGACCGGATGCTCCGCCGGGTAAACGAGATCCTCCAGGGTGGCTTTGCAGCCATGTCCGCAGCCGACAGCTTCGGCCGCGATGCGGTTCTGCTGCGGGACGTGCTCAATGGACTGCTGAATGGAAACGAGGACCTCGGGATTCAGCCCATCCAGAACCCCGAGGCGCTCGAAATGCTCGGTGGCGTCTTCGAGATCTACAACCAGGTCGAAGCCAACGTCGAACAGATCCTCGGTGCATCCACCGACCTGCTGGAGGTCAAGGAGGCCTCGGACAACATCTTCCTCGATTCCGAGCAGCTGCTTGACGACGCCCAGACTCTGGAAGAGTCCTATAACGCACTGGCGGAAGGCGAGCGCCTGTTCCCGTCGGTCATCCTGGGCCTCGCCCTGGGTATGGCCGCCCTGCTGATCATCTTCCTCATGCTGTGGTTGCTGTACCGCGACCAGCGCGCCCGCTTCAAGGTGACGGAGGAGCTGAACCAGCGGAACCAGGAGGCCATTCTGCGGCTGCTGGACGAGATGGGTTCCCTCGCAGAAGGCGATCTGACGGTAAAGGCGACGGTAACCGAGGACATCACGGGCGCAATCGCGGACTCGATCAACTTCGCCATCGAAGCCCTGCGGTCCCTGGTAACCACCATTAACGAGACCGCGGTACAGGTAGCCTCGGCGGCCCAGGAAACCCAGGCAACGGCCATGCACCTCGCCGAGGCCTCGGAACACCAGGCCCAGCAGATCACGTCGGCTTCCGCGGCCATCAACGAGATCGCGGTGTCCATCGACGAGGTGTCCAAGAACTCTGCCGAATCGGCCGACGTTGCACAGCGCTCGGTGGCGATCGCAGCCAAGGGCGCGGAAGTGGTGCGACAGACGATCGAGGGCATGGACAACATCCGGGACCAGATCCAGGAAACCTCGAAGCGGATCAAGCGCCTGGGTGAGAGCTCCCAGGAAATCGGTGACATCGTCGAACTGATTAACGACATCGCCGAACAGACGAACATTCTGGCTCTGAACGCCGCCATCCAGGCCGCATCCGCCGGTGAGGCGGGACGCGGTTTCGCGGTGGTTGCCGACGAAGTCCAGCGCCTCGCAGAACGGGCCTCGAACGCAACGAAGCGGATCGAAACGCTGGTCCAGACGATTCAGGCCGACACGAACGAGGCGGTCATCTCCATGGAGCAGACGACCACCGAGGTGGTCAACGGAGCCCGCCTGGCCGAGGATGCCGGCGAAGCGCTGGGTGAGATCGAGAAGGTCTCCCACGACCTCGCGGACCTGATTCAGAGCATCTCCGAAGCGGCCCGTCAGCAGTCGGCTGCGGCAACCAACATCTCCGGAACGATGAACGTCATTCAGGAGATCACCACCCAGACCTCCGCCGGTACTTCCCAGACCGCCGAGAGTATCGGCCACCTCGCTGACCTGGCTGCCGAACTCCGACGGTCGGTCGCGGACTTCAAGCTGCCTGCTTGACGGCTTGAGTGGATGTCGTGAATGCTGCCGTGGACAGGTTCGCCGTTTGGCAGCCGGCTTGCGCCAGCATGGCGGAGCCGGGCGATGGCCTGACGATGGACGAGTCTGAATTCAGGCGCTGGGTCCGGCTTCTGGAAGAGCGCACCGGCGTGGTCGTTCCGCCGGAGCGCAAGCAGTTCCTCGAAACGAATCTCAGGCTGCGCATGCGCGAGCTGGAGATCGACACCTTCGCCGATTATTACGCGCAGAGGCTGAGCGGCCGCAAGGGCGCTGTCGAATGGGCGGTGCTGGTCGATCGGCTGACCGTGCACCAGACTCACTTTTTCCGGCACATGCCTTCCCTGGAGCTGGTCCGGGATGCGGTATTGCCCGATTTCCTGATGCGACGACGGCGCGGGGCGGCATTCCACGCCTGGAGCGTCGGTTGTTCGACCGGAGAGGAAGCCTACAGCCTGGCCATGGTCATCGACCGGTTCTGCGTCCAGGCCGATCAGGTTTTTCACTACGGAATCACCGCCTCGGACGTCAGCAAGGCTGCGCTTGACGTGGGTCGCGAAGGCGTCTACCGCCGGCAGAAACTTTCCGAGATTCCGCCCGACTATCGCGAGCGCTACTGCGAGCCCTGCAATGGCGATGAGTTTCAGATCAGCGATCGTCTCCTCAGGCGGGTGGGTTTCGCGATGCTGAACATGCTGGACATCTCGCGCCAGCCGCTGTCCCACATCGACCTGATCTATTGTCAGAACGTGATGATCTACTTTCCCAAGGATCGGCGGCATCAGGTCCTCGACCAGCTCGTGGATTGTCTCGGGCCCGGCGGGTATCTGATTCTCGGGCCCGGCGAAATGACTGGATGGACCCATCCGCAACTGATCCGGGTTCCCGGCCAGCGAACTCTGGCGTATCGGCGCCGGCCGGAGGAGTGAAGTTATGAGAATTCAAGACGACATTGATTTCACCACCCTGAGCTGGGTCAAGCGCGAACTCGATGAGACGCTCAATCAGGCTCGTCAGGCGCTGCAGGCTTTCGCCGAAGATCCCTCCGATACGAGCCAGATGCGCTTCTGCGCAACCTACCTGCACCAGGTGCAGGGGACCCTGCGGATGGTCGAACTCCACGGCGCGGCCATGGCCATCGACGAGATGGAACAGCTGGCCATGGGGCTGCTGGAAAACGAGATCGAGGATCCCGAGGACGCGTACGAAGTTCTGCTTGCCGGTATGGTTCAGCTGCCCGATTACCTGGAGCGGCTGCAGAGCGGACACAAGGACATCCCGATTGTCCTGTTGCCGCTGCTGAATGCCGTCCGAGCGGCCCGTGGCGAATCCGAACTCAGCGAGATGGCCGTATTCGCGCCGAAGTTGGACGTCGAACTGCCGCAAGCGGCCTCCGGGCCGGAACGGGCGGTACCGGACGTCAAGCTCCGTACCGCGACGGTGAAGCTGCGCAAGGCCTTCGAGGCCTCCATGCTTGCATGGCTCAAGAGCGAAGAGTCGGACGAGAAGATCGTGGGACGCATGGCCGCGATTTGCGACAAGCTCGCCTCGGCAACCAGCGTCCTGGCCGCAAGGCGCCTGTGGTGGATCGCGGGCGGCGTGCTGCACGGGGCCCGCACCGGAGCGATCGAGGTCGATCGTTCGCTCAAGCTGCTGTTCGGGAAGGTCGATCAGCAGATGAAACGACAGGCACTCAAGGGCGAGAAGGCGCTCGACGACGGCGCACCCGATACTCTGGCTCGCCAGCTGCTCTATTTCGCCGCCAACGGCAGCGAGGATTCATCGCGGGTCAAGGAGCTGCAGGACCTCTTCGAACTCGAGGACACGCTGCCCGACAGCGAGGAGCTGGAACATGCCCGCGGCAGCATGGCGGGTCACAACCGGGCTCTGCTGGACACCGTCTCCTCGGCGGTCAAGGAAGACCTGATGCGGGTCAAGGACGGGCTGGATTTCAAGGTCCGCCAGGGTGACATGTCCAACGAGGGTTACGACACGCTCGTCGAGACCCTGGAGCGGGTCGCGGACACCCTCGGTATGCTCGCGCTCGATGAGCCACGTGAGTCGGTTATTGCCGAACGGGATCGCCTTAAGGCATTCGGCAGCGGGGAGCGGGAGGTCGACGACGAGGGGCTGATGGACGTCGCCAGCGCCATGCTCTACGTGGAAGCCTCACTGGATGATTACATCGACCAGCTCGGTTCGCGCGAGAAACGTGCCCGGAGTGACGAAGATGAAGTGCTGGGCGGCGATCTGCCGTCGTCGGAGGTGCGTCGCATCCTGGACGCGTTGATGAAGGAGTCGTCCGACAACCTCCAGGAAATCAAGCGCAGCATGATTGAGTTCATCGAGGCGCCGTGGGATCACGAACGCGTCAAGCAGACCCCGCGGCTGCTCGAGGAAATCGTCGGCGGTCTGCGAATGCTCGATCTGAACGACGCCGGCGATCTGCTGGAAGGCATCGTCCGTTTCGTCGACGTCGAGTTGATTCGCAAGCGTGAGGTTCCGTCGGCCGAGGAGTTGGACACGCTCGCAGACGCCGTCGCCAGCATCGAATATTACCTTGAGGCCGTCCGCGAGCATCGCCCGGGGCGCAACAAGATCCTGGATGTCGCCCGGGCGAGTCTCGACACGCTGGGCTATCTCGGCGAAGACGGCATCGAGAAAGCGGCCGCCGCAGCCGAGGCAGACGAAGCGGAAGCGCCCGAGGAAGAAGAACCGACCGAACACGCGACGGTGCAGATGGAAGCCGTCGACCTGTCCGATTATGCGGATGAGGTTGAGGAACAGGAGGCCGAGGCCAGTCCGGAAGTCGCGCCCGAGGCACCGTCGGCTGAAGAGGTTGCCGAGGAGCCGGAGGAAGAAGAGATCCCCGAGCAGATCGCCGACGAGGAGGAGCCCGAGCTGCCCCCCGTGGAGGCGCCGGAAGCCGAGGTCGTCATTGCTCAGCCCCCGGGTGAGCAGGAAGGTGCCGCCGACATTTCGGACGACATCGACGAGGAGATTCGTGAGGTATTCATCGAGGAGGTCGAAGAAGAACTTGCGACCCTCAAGGAACTCTATCCCAAGTGGCGCCGTGACACGGAAGATCAGGATACGCTGACCACCATCCGGCGCACCTTCCATACGCTGAAGGGCTCGGGTCGCCTGGTCGGTGCGCTGACGATCGGCGAGTTTGCCTGGCAGATCGAGAACCTGCTCAACCGCGTGTTGGATGGCACCCGGGAAGCAAGCCCGGCGGTCATCAATCTGCTTGACCAGGCGACCGATGCGCTGCCTGAGCTACTCGCCAACGTGAAGGGCGAAGGCCGGCCGACCGCCGACATCGAAGGGATCAAGACGGTCGCCGAGCGTTTGGCCGGCGGCGAAGAGGTGGTGCTGAAAGCGGCCGACGAAGTTGCTGCCGAGGAACCGGCAGAAGTCGAAGAGGAGACGCCTGAGCCAGTTGAGGAGGCGACTGATACCGCTCCGACCGAGGTGCCCGAAGCCGAAGGTGTCGATCTCGAGTTGGATGTC
>JAWVZU010000176.1:0-8421 GCA_033722075.1 Lysobacterales bacterium | reverse complement strand
TCGGGGCTCCTTCGTGAGGGGGATCGGCCGATATGACTCGCGAGATCCAGCGACATTTCCGCAGGATGTCGCTTAGAGCCGGTCGCGAGACAAAGTGTACTTGGCACCATGCCCAAACCCCCAAGCGCCCGCTTTATCTGCCGGATTCCGAGCTCGGAGCAAAATTGGTGCAATATCCGGGCTGACCCAAACCACGCTCGGCATCTTGATTGCGGTCGCCGGTTTCGGTTCCATGGAGGGATGCTGATCCTGTTTACCGATTTTGGAGTTCGCGGTCCCTACGTGGGCGAGATGAAGATCGTCATCGAATCGCTCGTCCCGGGCTTGCCGGTGATCGACTTGATGCATGATGCGCCGCGTTTCAATCCGCGTGCCTCGGCTTACCTGCTCGCAGCGATGCTCGAGGACCTTCCCGGGAAGTGCGTGGTTTGCGGGGTCGTGGATCCTGGCGTCGGAAGCGACCGCCTGCCGGTGGTCTACCGGTGCGACCAGCGGTGGTTCGTCGGCCCCGGCAATGGACTCTTCGAGATCGCGGCACGACGCTCTCGCAACTGCGATCGTTGGCAGATCACCGAGGCGTATGATCCACCGTCTGCCAGCTTTCACGGGCGGGACATCTTTGCCCCGATCGCTGCTCGGCTCGCGGTGGGTGACACCGTCGAAATGGTGGGCCTCGAATCGGAAGCAGCGGTCGAGTGGCCGGATGACCTGACCGAGGTGATCTACATCGACGACTTCGGCAATGCCATGACCGGCATTCGAGCGGAACGGGTGGAAGTCGAAACCAGCCTGGCAATCAACGGCCGTCCCCTGTTCAAGGCGCGGACCTTTTCTGATCTTCCGCCGGGCGTACCCTTCTGGTACGAAAACAGCCTGGGGTTGGTGGAGATCGCGGTCAACCAGGGTAATGCAACCAGCCTGCTCGGACTGGAAATCGGTACCCCGGTGGCCGGATTTTAGCCGTTGCCGTTGGCGTAATACAGGTCCGGCATGTCGCGGATGGTCCCGTCCAGATAGGCTTGACGGGCATGGCGTGTGTTGCGCGCAACCACCTGACACTTGCGCGACCAGCCCTCTTCCTCAAGGTAATTCGCCCACCAGCGGTTGGCCAGAAAGCCGGGCTTGAGACCGAACAGGATGTAGCTGAGGAGGAACAACGAACCCATTGCGAGTGGTTCACGGACGAATTGGGCAGCCAGATCGAGGACATCGAACATCAGCGTGGAGGCCAGGACCAGGATCAGGGTCAGGCGTCCCAGACCGGTTGCCGCCGCCCAGACCGTAGGTGCCGCGAAGGCGGTCCAGGAAAAGCCCTGCTTGACGGCTTTCACACCGTACTGCGGATGTTCGTAGATGTCGTATAGCTGCATTCTGCCCCGTAGTCCCGCGATCTCTCGATCGCTCAAGTAAGTACCCGATCCAAAAAACCGGCGCAGTCTACAGGGTGTTGCCGGTCCAGTTCAGTGATGGAAGTCACGGTTTTGGGAATTCGTTCCTTCCGCGGTTGAATCAAGCATACACCCAATAGGGGTGACACATTTGACCGGAGTCAACCGCGATGCACCGATGGTCAATTGGCGCAACTTCAGTCGCCGGTTCGGAGCTGTTGGGTCTCCCGGGCGAGGCGCGTCACCGTTTTCCAGTCGCCCTGTGCCACGGCGACCTTTGGCGTCAGCCAGCTGCCACCCACTACGGGCACGTTCGGGATTGCAAGGTATTCGCGGGCATTCCCGGCGCTGACCCCGCCGGTCGGACAGAACTTGAGGTCCGGAAAGACGGCAGCCATTGCGCCGAGGGCTGCCGGTCCACCGGCCGGACCGGCTGGAAAGAACTTCACCGCTTCGAAGCCCCGATCGCGGCGCTCCGCCACCTCGCTGGGGGTCTGGGCCCCGGGAAGAAACGGCAGCCCGGCTTCCGTTACAGCATCCAGCAAGTCTGCCGTCGCGCCCGGGGAAACACCGAAGACAGCACCCGCATCCAGGGCGATCCGCAGGTCGTGGCGGCTCCAGATGGTGCCGACGCCGAGGGTCATTTCGGGGCGCTCTGCGGCGATGCGCCGGATCGCATCGGGAGCTGCGGGTGTGCGCAGGGTCACCTCGATGATCGGTACGCCCCCCTCGAGCAGCGCATCGGCCAAGGGAAGCGCATCATCGAGTTTCGAAATAGTGACCACCGGAATGACCGGCGAGCGGCTGAGGATTTCCTGGATCGTCATCAGTGCAGCCCGAGGGAGATCGCGCCTTGCTCGGCGTCGGTGACCTGGTTGCGAAAACTCGCGAAAAGCTCCCGGCCCGTACCGAAGTCGCTGTTCGGGGCAGGCGCCGGTTTACGGGCCGCAAGTTCGCCGTCCTCGACTTCCACCCGCAAGACGCCGTTTTCCGGATCCACCACGACCATGTCCCCATCCTGAACGCGTGAAAGAGCCCCATCGCTTTTCGCCTCGGGACAGACCTGGATGGCGGCCGTGACCTTGCCCGAAGCGCCCGACATGCGCCCGTCGGTGACCAGGGCGACGGCGAAGCCGCGATCCTGGAGGACCGCGAGGGATGGCGTGAGCTTGTGCAGTTCCGGCATGCCATTGCTGGCCGGTCCCTGGTACTGGACGACCACCACCACGTCGCGTTCCAGCTTGCCTTCCTTGAAGGCGTCCAGGACCGCATCCTGCGAGCTGAAGACGGCGGCGGGTGCGCGCACGGTTCGGTGTTCAGGTTTCACCGCGGAGGTCTTGACGATGGCCCGGCCGAGATTGCCGTCGACGAGCCGAATACCGCCGGTCGACGAGAAGGGCTTGTCCACGGAAGCGAGGATCTCCGGATCCAGCGACTCCGCCGCCCCCGGTCTCAGCTTGAGAATGGCGCCGTCCAGCCAGGGTTCCTGGAGATACGCGGAAAGCCCGCCGCCGGCGATGGTCGTGACGTCCTCATGGAGCAGGCCGACCGACAGCAGTTCACGGATCAGCACGGGAATGCCGCCGGCTGCATGGAAATGGTTCACATCCGCCAGGCCGTTCGGGTAGACCCGGGCCAGCAGCGGCACGATCGCCGACAGGTCGGAGAAGTCGTCCCAGGTCACCTGGATGCCTGCAGCCCGTGCGATGGCGACGAGATGCATGGTGTGATTGGTCGAGCCGCCGGAGGCCAGCAACCCGACGACGCCGTTGACCAGGGCCTTTTCATCCAGCACTTCAGCGAGTGTCGGACCGGACCTGCCGAGTTCAACCGCCCGCGTGGCGGCCCGAGCCGTTAGCGCGTTTCGCAAAGGCGTGCCGGGATTGACGAAGGAGGCGCCCGGCAGGTGCAACCCCATGAACTCCATCAGCAGCTGGTTGCTGTTCGCCGTGCCGTAGAAGGTGCAGGTCCCGGGGGAATGGTAGGACTTGGACTCAGCCGTCAGCAGTGCGTCGCGCCCGACCTTGCCGGCGGCAAACTCCTGGCGGATCCGGGCCTTCTCGGCATTGGGCAGACCGGAGGGCATGGGTCCGCCGGGTGCCATCACCAGTGGCAGATGGCCGAAGGGCAGGGCCCCCATGACCATGCCCGGCACGATCTTGTCGCAGACGCCGAGGCCGATCACCGCGTCGAACATGTTGTGCGACAGGGCAACCGCCGTAGCCATGGCGATGACGTCCCGGCTGAACAGCGACAGTTCCATGCCGTCCTGACCCTGGGTCACGCCGTCGCACATCGCCGGCACGCCGCCCGCGAATTGGGCGATGCCGCCGGAAGTCCAGGCCGATTTCTTGATCAGCTCGGGAAAGGTCGCCAGCGGCTGGTGCGCTGAAAGCATGTCGTTGTAGGCCGATACGATCGCGATATTCGGGCGCTCGACCCCGGCGAGGGCGGATTTCTCGTTCTCCTCGAAGGCGGCGAAACCGTGGGCGAGGTTGCTGCAGGAAAGCTGCTGACGATCCGGCCGCTCTTCGCGGGCAGCTCGCATGCGCTTCAGATAGTCCTGACGTGAGTCTCGGCTGCGATCGATGATGCGTTCGGTGATTTCGTTGAGTCGGGAGTCGGTCATGGGCACCAATGGATGTGAATGGGTGATTTCAATCTGGCCGCGGTCCGGGCGATCGGCGGCGCGTCGTCGGGATCGCAGGAAAGGGCTCGAGTCAGCACGTCCCGTTTGGATCCGCCGCTGATGGCCAGAACGGCCTTACTGGTTTCGCTAAGCCGAAGAGGTGTCAGCGATACCCTGGCCGTGGGTTGGCTCGGCGGATGGGCCGGGACGGCCGGACGCTTGCTTGCCAGATTCGATTCGATTTCGGGATCGTCGGGAAACAGCGATGCCGTATGCCCGTCCGTCCCCATGCCGAGGAGCACCAGGTCGAAGGGCCGGGGCAGACCGTTCAGCAGGGTTTCGAGTCCATCCAGCGCCTGTTCCGGCGGTCGGCTCGTATCGGCGAGCTGGATAATTCGGCATCCCGAGGCTCCCGCATGACTCAGCTGCTCTCTCAGCATCCGCGCATTGTTGAGCGCATCGTTGGGCCCGACCCACCGCTCGTCGGTGGGCAAGAGCGTGACCCGGTCCCAGGGCAGGGAACGCTGGTCCAGCAGCTCGTAGGCCGCCACCGGCGTCGAACCGCCGGCCAGCGCCAGGCAGGCCTGGCCTCGTTCAGCCACGCCCCGCTCGATCGCCTCGGCGAGACAGTCGGCCAGTCCGGTCGCCATCTCGGCCGCGTCCGGGTGCTCGTGCCAGACATGGTCAGACATGCCAGGATCTGCCGTCGCGGTCGAGGAGCATTTCCGAGCGCATCGGGCCGAAGCTGCCCGCCTGATAGGGATTGACCTTGAGCCCGGCGCGGTCCCAGGCGGCCAGGATGCCGTCGATCCAGCGCCAGGCCGCCTCGACCTCGTCATCCCGCATGAACAACGCCGGGTTGCCGCGCAGGACTTCCATCAGCAGCCGCTCGTAGGCGTCCGGATAACGCACCTGGTCGTGCTGCGCAAAGCTCAGATCCAGGGGCAGGGAGCGAAGGTGGAAACCGCCCGGGCCCGGGTCCTTGGTCATCAGGGAGAGGGTCACGCCCTCGTTGGGCTGAAGCCGGATGACCAGGCGATTCGCGCTGAGCGGACCGGTCTCCTCATCGAAGATCGAGTGCGCCACCGGCCGGAATTGAATCACCACCTCGGATGTCTTGTGCGCCAGGCGCTTCCCGGTCCGCAGGTAGAAAGGCACGCCGGCCCAGCGCCAGTTGTCGATGTGCGCCTTGATCGCGACAAAAGTCTCCGTGTCGGTTGCCTCGCCGACCTCATTTGCGTAGCCGGGGACCGACTCGCCGTCGACGGTTCCCGCGGAGTACTGACCACGGACCGTCAACGCCTCGACATCGGTCACCCCGATGGGGCGCAGCGCCTTGAGCACCTTGATCTTCTCGTCCCGGATCTGTTCGTGATCCATGCTCGTCGGGGCTTCCATCGCCACCAGGCAGAGCAGCTGGACCAGGTGGTTCTGCACCATGTCCTTCAGCGCCCCGGTGCGATCGTAAAAGCCGCTGCGCTCGCCGACGCCCAGACTCTCGGCGACGGTGATCTGCACGTGATCCACGTGCGCTCGCTGCCAGAGCGGTTCGAACAGGGAGTTGCCGAAGCGCAGGGCCAGCAGGTTCTGGACCGTTTCCTTGCCGAGATAGTGGTCGATCCGGTAGATCTGACTTTCCGAAAAATACCGGCCGACGTGGGCATTGATCTCCTGGGCGGACTCCAGGTTCTGTCCTACCGGCTTCTCCAGAACGATCCGGGTTCGGTCCGTGATCACCCCTTCCGCGGCGGCCCGCTCTGCGGCATTTCCATAGAGCGAGGGGATGGTCGCGAGGTAGAGGACGCGCGTGCGGTGCTCGGCCAGCAGCGACTTCAGCTCGTCCCACGGCCGGTCATCCGCCAGATCGACCTGGGCGTAGTGGATCCGCCCCAGGAAGCGCTCCACGACATCAGGTACCAGCTCGTCCGGACCGAGGTACTTGCGGAGATTCTCTTCGACCGATTCACGGTACGCCTCGGTCGTCAGGGATTGCCGCGAGGAACCGATGATCTGGCTCTCGCCGGGGAGTTGCCGGTCCTTGTCCCGATGGTACAGCGCGGGCAGCAGCTTCCGGCGCGCCAGGTCGCCGGTACCACCGAATATGACGATGTCGAACGGGTCAACGGGTACGAAACGTGCCATCAGCAATCCCTTGTTGATCGAGTCGAGGGGACGATTGTAGGGGCTAGCGGTGTGCTGTTCAGGTCTTTTGCCCCGTGAATACGTATACACGTCATTGTTTTGCGGTGCCAGCTCTGTGTACTGTCTCCTGCAGCGTAGCGAAGGGAGCGGGCATGAAGCGTAAACCGCCGCTGAGTTTCTGGCAGATCTGGAACATGTGTTTCGGATTCCTGGGTATCCAGTTCGGCTTCGCTCTCCAGAATGCCAATGTCAGCCGGATCTTCCAGACCCTGGGCGCATCCATCGACGAGCTCCCGATCCTCTGGGTGGCTGCGCCGGTGACCGGGCTGATCGTGCAACCCATCATCGGCCACATGAGCGACCGCACCTGGAATCGCCTCGGCCGCCGCCGGCCCTATTTCCTGATTGGCGCGATCCTCGCCTCCCTGGCCCTGTTGATAATGCCGAACTCGCCGGCGCTCTGGGTCGCTGCGGGCATGTTGTGGATCATGGACGCCAGCATCAACATTTCGATGGAGCCGTTTCGCGCCTTTGTCGGGGACATGTTGCCGGAGCGGCAGAGGACCACCGGCTTTGCGATGCAGAGTTTCTTCATCGGAATCGGGGCCGTCGTCGCTTCCGCCATGCCGTGGGTCCTGACCAACCTGCTCGATGTCAGCAATGCCGCGCCGCCGGGTCGGATCCCGGATTCCGTCAAGTGGTCCTTCTACCTGGGGGGCGCCGTGTTCCTGGTCGCGGTCCTGTGGACGGTGTTTTCGACTCGCGAATATTCACCGCAGGAGCTTGCCGAGTTCGATCCCCCCGCGGAGGATTCCGCGGCAGCCGCCGAACTTCAGGCCAGAACGAACAGCCAGTACCGCAACGGCGGACTGTTCTGGTTGATCGGCGGGGCGGGGCTGCTTGCCTGGATCGTTGCGCGGGACCTCGACAAGCAACTCTACATCCTCGCCGTCGGCGGCATCGCCTTCGGCATTCTGCAGTGGATCGTGGGCGGGCTCCAGCGAGGCGGGCGGACCGGGGGTGGCCTCTACCTGATCGTCAATGACCTGTTCAACATGCCGCGCGTGATGCGTCAGCTGGCCGTAGTGCAGTTCTTTTCCTGGTTCGCCCTGTTCGCCATGTGGATCTACGGTACCGCCGCGGTCACCAGCCATCATTACGGAACGGCCGATCCGACCACCGAGTTGTACAACGACGGCGCCAACTGGGTGGGGGTGCTGTTTGCTGCCTATAACGGATTCGCGGCCATTGCCGCCATCGCGATCCCGTTTCTCGCCGGCAAGCTGGGCTGTCGCTGGTGTCACGTGATCAATCTTGCACTGGGCGGGCTGGGCCTGATCAGCTTCTATTTCATCACGGACCCGGTGATGCTGCTGGTTCCCATGGTCGGCGTGGGCATCGCCTGGGCATCCATCCTGTCGCTCCCCTATGCACTCCTGTCCAACGCGCTGCCCAGCAACAAGATGGGCGTCTACATGGGAATCTTCAATTTCTTCATCGTCATTCCGCAGCTGATCGCGGCCAGCGTGCTCGGGTTGCTCCTGCGCGAGTTCTTCGCCGGGGCGAGCATTTACGGATTGGTCATCGGCGGGATCCTCATGGTCATTGCCGGTGGTGCAACGCTGCTGGTTGATCGCGAGGCGGAGCCGGGCCTGCAGGCGGAGCCCGGAACGGCCTGACCCGGAATAGCCAACAGCATAAATCAACACCATGCCGTCACCTTCCGACGAAAAGCCCGAAGACGAACGTCCTTTCGTCGCCCCCTGCGTTCGCCTGAAGACCACCGCACCCTTGTCCTGGGTGCGACAGGGATGGGCCGATTTCCGGCATGCCCCACGCGCAAGCCTGACCTATGGCCTCGGTATCTGGGCCCTCAGCGCGCTGGTGACCCTGCTCGCGTGGTGGTTCGGGCGCTTCGTTCTGGTACTGGCTATGCTGTCCGGTTTCGTCTTCATCGCTCCCCTGCTTGCCACCGGACTCTATTCGGTCAGTCGCCAGGTCCACCGGGGCGAACGTGCGTCGGTGTCGCGCAGCCTCGTGCGCATGCGCCAGGCGCTCGGCAATGCGATGGTCTTCGCGCTCGCCCTGATGATCATCTTTCTGGTCTGGGCACGGGCCGCCTCCATGGTGCACATCTTCTTCCCGGCGGAAGCCGATGCGGGCTGGTTCGGGCTGGTCCGGTTTCTCTTCATCGGAAGCGCCGTCGGCTCGCTCTTCGCGCTCATCACCTTCGCCGCCGCGGCCTTCTCGCTGCCGATGATC
>JAWVZU010000175.1:0-8475 GCA_033722075.1 Lysobacterales bacterium | reverse complement strand
CTTCACGCCCGGGATGCATGGCGGCGGCGAAAATGTTACGCTCAACGGTTGAACTTTTCCCGTCCGCGGTGAAGGTAATGCCGCGCGCGGGAGGAACTTTTGTGGTTTTTGGCACTCTCATAGCGCGAGTGCTAAATGCGACATCGAATTTTTGGAGGAGCGAATGACGACATTGGTGGCCAACAATTTGCCGGTCCCCTCGGCGACCGGAAGTCTGGACGCCTATATTCACTCGGTCAACCAGGTTCCGATTCTTACCGAAGAAGAGGAGCAGGAACTGGCCCGCGCCTACCGTGACGACAGCGATATCGACTCGGCCCGGCGCCTGGTGATGGCTCACCTTCGCTTCGTCGTACACGTGGCCCGCGGGTACAACGGCTACGGGCTGGCGCTCGGCGATCTGATTCAGGAAGGCAACATCGGCCTGATGAAGGCGGTGAAGCGCTTCGATCCGGACCAGGGCGTCCGACTGGTGTCCTTTGCAGTGCACTGGATTCGCGCCGAAATGCACGAATTCATCCTCCGCAACTGGCGTATCGTCAAGGTCGCGACGACCAAGGCCCAGCGAAAACTGTTCTTCAACCTTCGCAAGTCCAAGAAGCGACTCGGTTGGCTGAACCAGGAAGAAGTCAACGCGGTTGCCAAGGACCTGGGCGTGAAGCCCGAGGTCGTGGTCGAAATGGAGTCGCGCCTGAGCGGTCAGGACATCGGTTTCGATGCACCGGTCGGCACTGACGACGAAGAAGGCCGTCCGGCCCCCATGAACTTCCTCGAGCACGAGAACCTGGACCCGGCCGAAATGGCCGAGAATGACGACTGGGACGATCACCACAACAACCTGCTGTACCGCGGGTTGGACGAGCTGGACGATCGCAGCCAGGACATCATCCGTTCGCGCTGGCTCAGTGACAAGAAGAAGACGTTGCAGGAACTCGCCGACCGCTACGGCGTATCGGCCGAGCGAATCCGTCAGCTCGAGGCCAACGCACTCAAGAAAATGCGCGCCTCGATCGCCGCATAAGTCAACGCTTGTCTGACGGGACGCCCTCTTCGCAGCGGAGAGGGCGTTTCTTTTTGAACCCCCTGATGCCTCGTCCTAGCCCGAATGTTGCGCCGATTTCCGGATTTGTCGGTTCAGCTCGCGCCGTCAGATTGGCCGATCGTCCGAGAAAGCGTGGTTATTCCACGGTTTGAGGAGGATCGGTCGATATGACTCGCGAGATGGGGCGACAAACCGGCCGCGGAACGAAGTTACCTAGGTCCCGGTCCGAAAAAGGCTTCCAATCGATTGACCTATAAGAAGAAATTGTGACCGTGAAGCAAAATTGGTGCAATATTCGGGCTAGCGCCGGACTGCTTCTGGTGCGGGGGGACGATCGCCCGGAGTTCCTCCTGGCCCATCCCGGCGGCCCCTACTGGGCCTCGAGGGACGCCGGCGCCTGGAGTCTGATCAAGGGCGAATACGACCCCCGGGAAGAGCAGCCGGCCGCGGCAGCACGACGCGAATTTGTCGAGGAGACCGGAATCACCCCGCCGGCGCTGGACGCGTGGTTCGACCTGGGCACCGTAACCCAAAAGGGCGGCAAGGTCGTGCATGGGTTCATGGCCCGCGGCGATTTCGATCCGGAAAACCTGGATCCCAACACCTTTGAGATGGAGTGGCCGCCGCGCTCCGGGAAGCACCAGCGCTTCCCCGAAATCGACCGTGTCGCCTGGCTGGAATCCGGAGACGCCAAACGCGCGATCAACCCGGCGCAAAGGGCCTTCATCGACCGTTCCCTGGATTGCCTGGAGAAGGGCTAACCCTCCTTAGGCCGGGGAATCGAGAAGGTCGGCAGGGAGATTTCGAAGCGAGACCCCTTGCCGGGTTCACTCTCGGCGGTCAACACACCGCCGTGTGCTTCGGCCACGCCCTTGGCGATGGCCAGCCCGAGACCGGCTTTACCCGGCTGGTCACCCTGCTTGAAACGGGAAAAGAGCTCTTTCAGCTTGCCCGGCTCGATGCCGACGCCGGTGTCTTCCACCGCAAGGTGCAGGCCCGCGTCGTCCTCGGACACGGAAACCTCAACCCGGCCTCCGGTCCTGGTCGCTCGCACGGCATTACCGACAAGGTTCGACAGCGCCTGCACCATGCGCTTGCCGTCAACCTCGATCAGCAACTCCGGCCCGGAAAAGGCCAGTTCAACGCCGGCTTCCCGTGCCGCGTCCTGGTGCAGGCTCTTCAGCCGCTCCATGATGCGGCTGGTCTCGACGGGCTCGACCCGAAATCCTATTCCGCCGGCATTCAGTTTCAACACGTCGAGCAGATCGCCCACCAGCCGGTCCATCTCCTCGATGGCAATCCGCATGCGCTTGATGATCTTGGCGTGCTCGTCGGGTTCGTTGTCCTGCTCCAGCAACCCGGCGCAGAAAAGCAGGGCGCTCAACGGCGTCCTCAGATCGTGGGAGACCATCGCGGTGGTTTCTTCCTGGACCCGCAGCTGTCCGCGCATCTGCCGCTCGATGGTCTCGAGGCGGCCCACGGTGACCTCCAACTGGCGCTTGCGCTCCCGCTCGTCAAGGAGGCGCTCGCGCAGGGCGATCTCCGAGCTGACACCTTCAGCCAGGTCGGCGAGCACGGAAAGCTCCCGCTCCGACCACTCGCGCGGCGAGTCGTCGATCACGCACAAGGCGCCGTACACTTCACCGTCCCGGCCGCGGATCGGAAAGCCGGCGTAGGCCGCAACCTGCAGTTCCGGGATCGCCAGGTTGCCCTTCACCCGTTCGTCCTTGCGCGAGTCCGTGACGATCAACGGCTGACCGTCCAGCACGTGTTGACAAAACGAGTGTGACAGCGGCGTCTCGCGACAGGATCGCCACGGTTCCTCGAGCCCGATCTGGCTCTTGAAGAACTGGCGCTCGTCGGTTACCAGGGAAACCAGCGAGACCGGCACATCGAGAATGCTCGTGGCCAGACGCGTGTAGCGGTCAAAGGCCTCCTCCGGGTCCGAGTCCAGCAAACCGGAGGAAACCAGGGTCGCCAGCCTTCTGGCCGATGCCACCGTATCCCAGCTGATGACTTCAGGTTCTGCGTCTTCCATGCTCTGGCGTCGCTTCCTATTCAGCGTTGCGATTGGGCAGACGGGTGACCGGGTCGCCCAGCCTGCGGGTCGCTCGGCGGTCGTGGAGGTCAATCAGGCGTTGCTGGCAACCCACGTCCCTGGCCACGTCTTCCGGCTCACGCTGGATATAGCGCCCGTCCGGCTGCATGACCCAGGCCTGGCGACGATCTTCGAGCTGCAGCTTTAGCAGCTCGTCCACGCGCATCTGCAGCCGGCGGTCCATGACCGGGACAACCACTTCCACCCGGCTCTCGAGGTTCCGCTTCATGGCGTCGGCCGAGCCGATGAAATACTCCTCCTTGCCGTCGTTGTGGAAGTGGTAGATCCGGATATGCTCGAGGAAGCGACCCACGATGCTCACCACGGTAACGTTATCTGAAATGCCGGGAATGCCGGGCCGCAGCCGGCAGGTATCGCGCACGATCAGGTCGATCTTGACACCCTGGCGCGAGGCCTCATAGAGCGCGCGGGTCAGGTCGACGTCTTCCAGGGCATTCATCTTCATCCGGATTCGTCCTGGCCGGCCGGCATCGACATGGTCGATCTCGCGCTGAATCCGGCACAGCAGCCCCTGCTTGAGGTGCTGCGGGGACGGCAACAATACACGATAGTCCCGGTCGCGACCGAAGCCGGTGGTGAGGTAATTGAAGATCTCGTTCAGATCGGCAGTGATCCGCTCGTCACAGGTGAACAGTCCGAGGTCCGAATAGAGCGCGGCGGTTCCCGCGTGGTAGTTTCCAGTGCCCACGTGCGCATAGCGCACCACCCTGTCGCCCTCCTGGCGCAGCGCGTAAATCACCTTGCAGTGGGTTTTCAGGCCTACCACGCCGTAGGTCACATGAATGCCCGCCTCTTCCAGGCGGTTCGCCCAGCGGATGTTCTTCGACTCGTCGAAGCGGGCCTTGAGCTCGACCACCACGGCCACCTGCTTGTCGTTGCGCGCCGCACTGATCAGCGCCTCGATGATTCCGGTGTCCTCGGAAGTCCGGTACAACGTCATCTTGATGGCCCGGACCTGGGGGTCGTGGCTGGCCTCCAGGAGAAAGCGCTCCACCGTAGCCTTGAACGACTCGTACGGATGGTGCACCAGCACGGAACCGTTTGCGCGAATCAGGTCGAAGATACAGTCGTGCTGCTCGAACACCGCCGGAACCACCGGCCGGTGGAGCGGGTAACGGTGTTTCGGCCGGTCGAGCCCCACGAACTCGAACCAGTCGCGATAGGCCAGAGGACCATTCTGCTCGAACACGTCGGCGTGGCGATCCAGGCCCAGGGCCCGGGCCAACATGCGGCGGCTGCCGGGGCGCATGCCGCCCTCGACCTCGAGACGCACGATCGGGGCGAACTTGCGCTCACGCAGCTCGGACTGGATCAGTTCGAGCAGATCATCCGCTTCCTCCTCGTCCTTCTCCGTGATCGCATTGCGGGTCACCCGGAATTCCTCGCAGGACTCGATCTCCATTCCCGGCAGAAGCAGATCCAGGTTCGCCGCAACGACCTCATCGATCCGCACGAAGGTGTCACCCGCGTCCGGCACGCGGATGAAGCGCGGCATGGCCGGTCCGACCGGAACCTTCACGCGTACCAGCGAGGAGGCCCCCTGGCGACGGCGGCGGACCTTCACCAGCAGGTTCAGCGAGAGATTGGAGATGAACGGGAACGGATGGGCCGGATCGATCGCCTGGGGCGTGATCAGCGGGAAATAGCGCTCCCGGTAGAGCGAGCGCATGGCCTTGCGCTGCGCATCGCTCAATTCCGCATAGTCGGCCACATAGACGTCGGCGTCGGTCAGCTGGCCCCGGAGGTCCCGCCCGATCCGGTGCATTTCCGACTCCAGTTCACGCACCAGGTGATGGCACTCGTCGATCTGTTCCTGGGGCGTACGACCATCGATCGTGCGGGCGGCCAGGCCGGCGCCGACCTGCTGCTTCAGGCCGCCGATGCGCTTCATGAAGAACTCGTCCAGGTTACTCCCGACGATGGCCAGGAACTTCACCCGCTCCAGAAGGGGGGTCCGCTCGTCCTTTGCCTCCGCCAGCACACGCCGGTTGAACTCGAGCCAGGTCAGCTCACGGTTGAGGTACCACCAGGAATCCTCGGGTTCGAAGCGGGTCGGCAGTTCGCTTTCTGTTACGGAGGCACTGGCCTGACTCATGAACTTGTGAGCACGACTTCGGGGCGCATCGAAACTTTTCTCGTTGATCCAAGCATCAATTATGCCTCAGCTGCGGGCATAGCCGAAACGCGCCAGCGATTCGGCATTGGCGTCCGCAAAGCGCTGCAGCTCCGGGTCTCGACGGTGGGCGTAGGCCCGGTCCCGCTGGAAACTGCCGATGAGATCGCCCAGGTTCTCGGGCACCTCGTCCAGACCGATGTGAGCTGCCACGCGCTCGATCTGTGCCGCCGGAGAGATCAGGAGATCCTCGTAGCGGATCGACAGGAAACGTTTGCCCAGAAGTCCCTCCCCCTCCCGAGCGATCTCCTGATAGGTGCACCACAGGGCCAGCGCCTCTTCGAGGTCTCCGGGATAGGTCTCCAGGCGCCGCTTTCTCAATCGCAGCCAGAAGGCATGGCGCCTGAGATCGAAGCTCGCCGCCAGCCGTTCGGTGCGGTCCAGGTGACGTTTCTTGAGACTGGCCGCCACGTCCACCCCGTGGCGAGTCAGGTAGATCACCGCTGCGTCCGGATAGATCGCGTGCCACAGGGGCAGGGTGATCGTATTGCGCGGGTCTTTCCATCCCCAGAGCATGGGAAAGCGCGGTGGCGATTGGTCAAGACGCAGGTGCGGCCGGCCGCGGTACCAGCTGAACCAGACGCTGTTCATGGCATAGCGCATGAACCGGAGGCACAGGTCACGGGCCAGGGGATCCGAGAAACGCTCCGGCGGCGGGGGGAAATCCCAGGCACCGCCGGCCTGCAGCAGCAGCCACTTGTTGATTTCCAGGAATGTCCTCGATTCACCGTTGCCTTCGGTTCGCCAACCCAGGAAAACGCCCAGCCGGCGGAGCACCCGGGCCATCAGCGTGGTTCCCGAACGATGCATCCCGGCGACGATGATCGGCGGTCGAAGGCGAGGATCACTGGACATGGGCCAAGGATGCGCAAGTGGTGCGAAGGCCGCAACCGTTGTTGTGCTAGATTGCTCCCATGCCCAGCGACAACGTGCAAGCTTTCCGGGAGGCTTACCGCCAGTCGGAAATATCGACCGCTTACTCCGGCGCCGCGCATTTTGCATTCACCTTCGGCGTGGGGCTGAGCGTCATCGTCGGCTGCGCCCTGCAGCTCGATCAGCCGACGGCCCTGGAATGGCTGGCGATCCCGATGACCTTCGTCTATGCCAACCTGGCGGAATACTGGGGCCATCGGGGTCCCATGCATCACCCGACGCGAGGGCTGCGCCTGGTGTTTCGCCGCCACACCCGCCAGCACCATCGCTTCTTCACCGACGAAGAGATGGCCTTCGATTCCTCAAGGGACTTCAAGGCCGTGCTCTTTCCGCCGGTCATGATCGCCTTTTTCCTGATCGTGTTTGCCTTGCCCTATTGGGCGCTGCTGGCCTGGCTCTGGTCCGCCAACGCCGCCTGGCTGGGGGCGGCCACCGCCGTGGCCTATTTTCTCAACTACGAGATCCTCCATTTCGCCTACCACTGCCGCCCGGATTCCCTGCTGGGCCGCCTTCCTCCGATCCCGGCGCTTCGCCGGCTGCATCATACGCATCATGATCCCAGCCTGATGTCCCACCGGAACTTCAATATCACCTACCCGATCGGCGATCTGCTTTTCGGCACGTTGCATCGGCGACGTTCATCCGGGTCATGACTTTCCACCCATTTCATTCTACGAATGTAGTAGTTACTATTACGACACCTGTAGAATAGGATTCGGATGTGATCAGACTCAGCGACCTCCAGCTCGAGGTCATGCAGGTGCTCTGGGATCGCGGCGAGGCATCGATCGCCGATGTCCATGCGGTCCTGGAAGCCCGCCATGGCCTGGCCTACACCACCGTATCGACCTTGCTGAAACGGCTCGAAGACAAGCGCGCGGTAAAGCGCCGCCGCGAGGGTCGGGTCCTGGTCTACGCCCCCCGGGTCGACCAGGCCGCGGTGCGCGGCCGCATGGTCGGCAACCTCGTCGATCGTCTCTTCGAGGGTGACCCGGCGGCCCTCGTCAGCCACCTGCTCGGCGACGAGAAGGTCACCGACGATGACATCGACCGCATCCGGGCGCTGCTGCACAAGCATGGAGACGACAATGATTGAAGAGTGGCTTGCCAACTACCTGATCCACAGCACCTTGCTGCTCGGACTTGCGACCCTCTCACCGCTGGTGCCCGCGCTGCGCAAGCCGGCGCTCCAGGACCTGCTCTGGAGACTCGCCCTGATCGGCGGATTGCTGACCGCATCAGCCCAGACCTTTTCCCCGCATGGCTCGCTCGTCGAAGTCGAGGGATTGTTCGCATCTCCGGTCGATCAGTCCGGTGAAACGGTCATCGGACCAGCGCAGTCGCCAGCGAATCGGCTTGCCGGGGCTCCGCCGATCACGGCGCCGCCCGCTCCCGACTTGCAGGACACGGATCACTTGACGCAACCGCATGCCGGGAATTCCGAAATGGCCCCGGTCTTGCAGGACTGGCGACCGGCACTGATCCTGGCGTGGCTCCTGGGGGGCGGCGCGCTGCTCACCGGCCTCCTGCGGGACCTGGTAGCGGAAAGGCGGCTGCTGGCCGGCTGCCGCCGCCTGAAAGGTGACGAGCTTGACGCACTGTGCGGCAACCTCGCCATCCCCGAGGGGGTCTCGATCTGCGTCGCCCCCCATATTTCCGTGCCCCTGTCGACCCGTCGAGGCGAGATCGTTCTGCCGGAGACCTTTTCCGCGCTGCCGGAAGCAAGCAGGCGCGCAGCCGTCGCGCATGAGCTGGGCCATATCCGCCGCCGGGATCCCCTCTGGCGGTTGCTCGGGCGGCTGGTCCGGGCGGGGCTGTTCTTCCAGCCCCTCAACTGGATCGCTGCGCGGCGCCTGGACCACTGGGCCGAGGTGCTCAGCGACCAGGCTGCCCTCGACGACGGCCCCCGGTCCCGCCTGGCGCTGGCCCGTTCGTTGCTGTTCTTTGCGGAGCAGCGTGGTTGCGCGGTTCCGGCGACGGCGTGTGCGATGGCCCATGCGCCGGGCCCCCTGGCCGAACGGGTTCGGAAGGTGCTGGAGGAACCGCGAGTGAAGGTCCTGTCCCGACGCAACGCCCTAACCGGCGCGCTCGTGATGCTGCTTGCCGCAGCGGTCGTCCTGCCGGGGGTGAGCGCACGCAGCACGGCGACCACCGTGGCCGGCTCTGGCGACAACATCCGTTCCATCCAGGTTCGTGAAGACGATGGCG
>JAWVZU010000174.1:0-8538 GCA_033722075.1 Lysobacterales bacterium | reverse complement strand
TTCAGCGATTTCCGTTTCGATCGGGCCGTCGAAGGGCTTCTGCGCATGTACCGCGACCTTGGATGCTTCGGCGAGCTCCAGTTGTGCCTCGTCGACGGCGAAGATGGCGGTTCGATACTGGTTGCCCGAGTCGCAGAACTGGCGATTCCGGACTGTGGGGTCGATGTTCAACCAGAATTCCTGGAGCAGGTCCCGGTAGCTGACGACATCGGGATCGTAGACCACCTTGACCACTTCGGCGTGGCCGGAGCGCCCGCTGACGACCTGCCGATAGCCGGGGTCCTCGAGGTGGCCGCCGGCGTAGCCGGAGATCACTTCACTGACGCCCTCGACCTGCTCGAAGGCCTCTTCCATGCACCAGAAGCACCCGCCCGCGAAGACCGCTTCATCGGCCTGGGCAGGAAGTCCCAGGACCAGCATCCACAGGGCGGTCAGCGCCCACTTGCTCGATTTTTTCATAGGTTCCATCCGCTTGACTCGTGTCGAGGAGACCGCTTTGCGTGGCCTGAGCTTACAGGCTGGCCTGGATCTCGGTCTGGAGTTCGCGGGCTTTACGGCTGAGTACGAAGTCGGCATCCGCACCGGCCCATTGCTGCAACGCCCGATCGACCTGTTCCAGGGCCGCGGTGGGCTTGCCCTGGTCCAGGTAGACCCGGGCAAGCTCCAGCCGGGAGCGTCCGTCAAACGGTGACCGGGTCAGTTGCTGGACGAGTTCCGCTTCGGCCTCCTCCAGCCGTCCGCCCAGGCGCAGGGCTCTCGCCAGCCAGGGGATCGGGGACTCGGCGACGTCCGGGTCCAGCCCCAGAACCGAGCGCCGAAGCCGGCTGATTCCCTCCCGGAGTTTCTCCTCGGCGGCCTCGTAGTTGCCCTCGTTGAGGAGCAGGTTGCCTTCCCCGATCACCAGAAACGGCTTGACGATGGGAAACTGGAAGCGGGTGGTGAAGTCCTGGGCGGCGTCCAGTGCCTCCGCATACTGGTCCTGCAGTCCGGCCTCCTGGAATACCTGGAGGCGGGAAAAATGCTTGATCTCGTTCAGCGGCGGTTGCAGGTTTGCGGACATGTCCTCCAACGTATCCAGAGCCTCATCGATTTCGCCCAGTTCGGTATGGAGGCCGGCGACGATTCCTCCGACGTAGAAGAGCTGGACCATGGGCGGATAGACGGCCTTGGCGACTTCGGCGTAACGCGCCGCGAGCTTTTGCGCGGCTTCGATGCGGCCCTGGGCCTGCATCATCTTGATTTCCGCCAGCCGCAAAGTCAGTTCCTGCGGCGGCGAGAGATCCCGATCGTTCAGTTGCGCAAATTCGCGCTCGGCTGCGGCGAAGTTGGCCTGGCGGAGTTCGAGCTCGGCCAGCGCCACGCGCGACTGGAAATCGTCGGCTTCCAGGAACGAGGCGCGTTCCAGGGCGTCCCTGGCGGCTGCGAAGTCGCCGCGTTGACGATGAATCCCCGCCAGCTGGCGCAAGGCTGCCGCGTCCTCCGGGCGCTTCTCCATGTAGTCCTCGATGAAGCTTGCCGCCTGGTCCGGGTTGCCCCTCATCCGTTCGATGTTCGCCAGGTCGGTGAGCACGTCGTGGGCCTCGGGATTCAGTTCATAGGCCTTCCGGTAGGCCGCCTCGGCACCCGGAAGGTTGTCCACCAGAAGATAATTCTGGGCGAGCAACTCGTGCGCGTCGGCACTGCGCGGCTGCACCTCGGTCCACATCTCGAGGACCCTGACCGCCGTATCGACCTGCCCCTGGATGGCGTAGGCATTGGCCTTGAGCAACAGCTTCGTGGCGGCATCGAGCCGGTGGTCCAGGGCCAGCGCCTGTCGAATCGAGGCCAGGGCCGATGCGTTGTCCCCCATCAGCCGCTCGATCGTCGATTTCGCGGCATGTGCGAAGGCGAAGTCCGGATCGATCTCCAAGGCCCGAGTCAGGTTGGCCAGCGCGGTCGGATAGTCGTTTTCGAGCCATAGGGCATTCAGGCCATCGACCATCGCGTGCAGGGCCTCCGGCGAATCGCTGACGTGTTCGCGGATCGGAAGATCGGTTCGAATCCGGGACCGGTCCACGGCGCTGATCTTGGCTTCGACCGCACTGGCCAGGCGGTCTGCCGCGGCGAGCCAGTCGGCACCCGATTCGACCAGCGAAGCGATCTCTACGCCCTCGGGATCGTAGATGACCGCGCTCAGCACGTAGGCGCCATCCTCTCGACTGACGGAGCCGGTGACCACGAACTGGATCAGGCGGCGCTTTGCGATGTCGAGCTGCAGGCTCAGGGGCTCGCCTACGGCCTGGGGATACCCGGCTTTCTCGAAGCGCTCCTTGATCGGCAGGTCGTAGGGGTTCATGTAGTCGATGACCGGGCTGCGATCCAGGTCCAGCGAGATCAGCCAGGGCAGGGCGTAGGAGAGCCAGTCGTCCTCGGCAGTGCCGGTCTGGTTGGGCCAGAAAAAGCCCACGGCGCGCACGTAGTGACTTTCCCGGGCCACCTGGAAGGTCTGCTCCTGCCCGGTCTCGTCGACGACCACTCGCTCCTCCACCGTCTTTTCGGGCGTGGCCACGTCGTCCGGCGGAGCTGCCGGGTATTCGGTCGGGGGCGCCACGCCGAACCAGAGAATGCCCGCGACGACGACCAGGTTCAGCGGCAGGAAAAGCTTTTCCAGGGTGGTCCAGCGATCCTTGCCCGGCGCGCCATGGCCCCAGCCGACGAGGATTGCCGAAGGCAGCATGCCCACCAGCAGCACGAACAGGTAGACGGCGATATGCTCGGAGAGCCCGAAGCGTTCGATGACCCATTCGCAGATCTCGATGGCCATCCAGGTGCCGGCGACATACATCCCAACGATCTGCGGGACGCGCCGGTGCAGGAGCTCTCCAAAAAGGCCGCGTTCAGTGGTCATGAAAAGGGTCGCCTGCGCGAAACCGCCCAACGATAGCGGCGGACCGGTGCAGGATCAATGACCGTCAGGTCGTGGATCAGGCGTCGGTGGACAGCACCAGTCGAAGCTGATCGGCCAGTCCCTTGCAGGAAGCGGTCTTGGTGCGGGCGATCAGGGGGATCGGCACGCCGATAGCCGGAATAACGGAAGTCCCGGTGGCCTCGGCGCTGATGATGCCCAGCGATTCGCCGGCATCCACGTCCCAGATGGTTGCTTCGTAATCCGAGTTGTTGTCCCAGCTCAGGACGCCCAGGCACCCGCCGCCGGCCGGGCTAAGGGTGCAGGTCATCATGCCCTGCTTGTTCATCGCCTCGGATTCGCCGTGAATCCACACCAGGTAGCGGACCTTGAGCTGTTCGACGCGCTCGGCAATTCTGTTGTTGGCCAGCAGGGTCCCGAACGCCTGGGGTTCGGTCGGCGCCAGGCGCGGCTCGAACCAGGGAAACATCTCATCCCGGAACTGGCTCTCGCTGATGATGTTGACCTGGGCACGGGCGCCGCCCAGCTCCGAATAGATGCAGTCGGTAAAACTCTTCTCCGCCTCGACCACCGCGTCCTGGCGATTGGTCATGATGACCACCGTGTCGTCTCCGCTCAGCACCGGTCGGGTCGTCATGAACTCTTCCACCTGCGCCGTGACGCAGCCGGAAAGGGCGGCGATGGAGCCGAGCAACAGGGCCGGTCTCCAGCATGCGGGTCGGATCAGGGGCTTCATCCGGAGGCCTCCTCGGGAAGTTTCCATTGTTCGGTGATCACAACGGTTCTGAACTGGGACACCAGGGCTGCGGCGGCATCCCGCAGGGCGCGCGAAGTCGCATCGCCGAGGGATTCGTTCTTGTTCACCAGCTTGGTGCGGTTCTTGCCGTAGGCGACGAAAGGCCAGTAGCCGATCAGGTCGCCCGAGCCTGAATAGAGGCGGATCTGGTATTTGAGCGATACCGCAAAAAAGTCGGTCGCCGTTTCACTGGGAGCCAGGAAAGCGTATTCCTCCAGGACCGGTTCGAGAATCAGGTCCAGATCCCCGTAGGAAGCGCTGCCCTCGGTGCTGTTCACCGGGATGGTCTGCAGGAACATGGCCTCGAATACGGTGCGGTACAGGGCAGTCTGCTTGCTGCCCAGCTCGAAGCTCACGCCGTTTTCTTCGTTGTCGTAGACATAGCCCTGAAACCGCGGGCTGTAGTAGACGCCGACCCGATAGGGCACGGGCTCGACCACCGGAGTCGGGAACGTATCTCTCACGATGACCTCGCCCGCGCAGCCGCCGAGCAGGAGCACCGAGGCCAGCAGGAAGTTCCGCACCAGGATTTTTTGCAAGATCCTATCCCTCCGATCGTATCTTCACTATGCAACGTGTACCGTTGGACGGCAACCTTGAAAGCCGTGTCCCGCACACTATTTGACGAAGACCATCAAGATGCTGTCAGGGTTGCAGCAAACCTCGAGAAATCGAGAAAATTTGCCTCGAGTGAGGCTTTGTCATCGTTCGCCTCAACGATGTTGACGGTATCATATACGAAAAATATAGTAGTTCGCGGAAACGCAGGAAATCTGCAACCTTTCCCCTCGAAAGCTGGTCATAAGAAGGCAAGCGCCGCTCGGGAGAAGCGCTGCTCGTTTCAAGCGGAGGTACCCATGCTAACCAGAGCCCTTGTTGTCGCCATCCTCGCCGTCCTGGTGCAGGCCTGTGCGTCCCGATCCCAGACCTCGATGCCGACGCCCCCGATGCCGACAACGCCATCGAGCATGCCATCGACGCCCTCCAGCTCCAGCAGCAGTTCCTCGTCGTCTTCCTCCCGAAGCCAGCGATCGTCGCCGAGCAGCCCGAGCAGCTCCAGCAGCTCATCCTCCAGCAGCCCTTCGTCGCCGAGCACGCCCAGTACATCGACACCGTCGATGCCTTCGACGTCCGGATCGCCGAGCCCCAGCACGCCCAACCCTTCGGCGCAGGCGTCCGCGGCGCCGAGTGAAAATGAACTCGAAGTCCTGGAACCGGAGCCGGTGACGTCCAGCTCGGACAGTCCCACCGACTCCGAGGAAGAAGCGGAGTCCGGCGGCGCTTCGGCCAGTGAGGATTCCCAGGTTGCGGACGCCGCTGGTGCGGGCTCCGACTCGGCGGATGCCCAGGCGCAGGCGGCTGCCGGAGGCGGTTCGCAGGAGCCGACCCAGGGACAGCCGGGAGGCGCCGGTGCGCCTGGCGGTACCGGCAGTCCGGCCGGACTGGATGAAGAGCTCTCCGAATCGCTCGAAGTGTTCGACGGCGAGATGCAGCGTCAGATCACGGTGCTTGCTTCCGCCAGCCCGCCGCCGGAGTCGGATCTGGACGAGATGGGCGAAGCCTCCGGCGGAACCGATTCGGGAGAGGCGGAAGAAGCCGGCGCGGCCAGTGGCATGGACCAGACCGGCGAGGGGCCGGGGCTGATTCTCGTTGCCGATCCGTCCGAACTTCCGCCGGCCGCGGGCGAGGCCCCGGAACAGCAGGGTGCGGCGACCAGCGGCGCCATTACCGATGGCGAAATGCCGGGACAGCGCAGTAGCCGCGAGGGCTCGGTCAACGTGGCCATGGTTTCTTCGCGGGTCCCGCCGGATGTCGGGGATGGGTCCGATGATGACGTGGTGGCGCGCCAGATTCGGGAAGCCGCCATGAACGAGGACGATCCGGTCCTGCGAGAGAAGCTCTGGGAAGAGTATCGAAACTACAAGAAGTCGATTCGATGAAGACACTTTTTGACAAGGCGGGCTGGGCGGCCCTGATCCTGCTATTGGCGGGCTGCACGTCTCACACCATTACGCGAGTGGATTCGGTGGAAGTCATCCGGGCCGAGCGGGAGCTTCCCGCGGAAGCGTTGCTGGATGTCGGGATTGCCGTATTCGATCCGGGCATTCCCGATTACCAGGACCCGCGCGACGATGATCCGGTATTTCCCGAGGTTCGCAAGGCCGAGGCGCGCTACATCCCCTATCAGCTGCGTCGGACCCTGGAGCAGACGAACCAGTGGGGCGCGGTGCGCGTACTGCCCGAAGCGGACCCGGCGGCCGAACTGCTGGTCACCGGAAAGATCGACGATTCGGACGGCTACGTCCTTGAGCTGCGGATCAAGGCGGTCGACTCGACGGGCCGGGTCTGGCTCGAGGAAAAATACATCGGTAACGCCACCCAGTTTGCCTATCGCGATGATGTCGACTTTCCCGGAGACCCGTTCCAGGACATCTACGACGAGATCGCCAATGATCTGCTCCAGGCGCGCCAGAAGCTCGCCCGGCGCGATCTGCGCGAGGTGCGCACGGTCGGGCAATTGAAATATGCGCGGGAACTCTCGCCGCACGCCTTCGGTGACCATCTCACCGAGGATCGGCGCGGCCGCGTCGCCATCAACCGGCTGCCGTCCCCGAACGATCCGATGCTGGCCCGGGTAAAGCGGATTCGCGACTCGGAGTATCTGTTCATCGATACGGTGGACCAGCAGTACGCGACCTTCTACAACCAGATGGATCCGTCCTACGACCAGTGGCGGCGCTACAGCTATGAAGAGACGCTGGCCATGCAGGACGTGAAGCGTTCGGCGCGCACCCGGATGCTGGCCGGTGCACTGGCCGCACTGGGCGGCGCTGCGGTGAGCAGCAAGGCCAATAACACCGGTACCCAGATCGTCGGCAACTCGGCGATCCTGGGCGGGCTGACCCTGATGAAGCAGGGCTACGACGTCGGCAAGGAAGCGGACCTGCACCAGGAGGCACTGAAGGAGCTGGCCACGTCCTTCGATTCCGAGGTGGCACCCATCGTCATGAATGTCGAAGGCGAGGTGGTTAAGCTCTCGGGAACGCTGGAGGCCCAGTACCACGAGTGGCGACGACTGCTGCGCCAGATCTACGCCGAGGAAGTCGGTTTGCCGCTGGCCGAGCAGGGCGGGACGCGGAACGAGGACTGACCGGCGGTGCAGCGTGAAGCGGGAGCCGTCATCGGTGGCGTGTACAGTCTCAGGGAACGGCTCACCGCCCTGTCCTGGCTGGCCGAGACGCCTGACGGCGCAGAATATGTCCTGAAGTTCCATTCGGCGCCGCCCGCCCGGCTGCCCGACCGCGCGGTGCATCCCGTACTCAATCGCCCCGAGTGGATCGATGACACGACTTCGGTTCGTCCCTTCTTCCCGGGGCGGACCGCGATGGACGCCGATCTCCCGGTGCGACGTACTGCCCTGTCCGCGGCCCGGCGAACCGTCGAGGCCCTCGCCGCATTGCATGCCGCAGGCGGTGTCCACGGCAACCTCAAGCCCAGCAATCTGATCCTGCGCGGCAGCGGCGCGCCGCTGCTGGTGGACGCGACCGGTACGGGAACGCAGCAGGAGGACACGGTGGCGGTCGCCCGGCTGATCGAGACCTTGCTCGCCGCGCAAACCCTCTCCGAGGACCTTGCCGATGCTTTGGCTGTGGCGGGACGGGGCGCGCTCAGTGCACGGGAACTGCACGACGTACTGGACGACGAACTCGTCGGGCGAGCGTCTCGCGCAAGCGCGGCGGGCGCCGGATCGGCAACGGCACATCCCGAAGACCGCCCTGCCGACGCGAGACGCGAAGTTTCACCCCGGCTGGTCATTGCCGTCGCGTCGGTCCTGGGCCTGCTGCTGTTGTTGGGTGCCCTTATGCTGCTGCCGGACAAGGATGTACCGTCGACCGTCGTCAGCGAACCGGAACCGGCCGAGCCTGCACCGGAACCGGAACCGGAGCCCGAACTGACCGAGGCCCAGCTCGAGGCCCTGCTGGCCCAGCGGCGGCATGCCCAGCAAATCCTCGACGAGGCCATTGCCATCCAGCTCGAACTGGAGGAGCAGGGCGTCGAGGTCTGGGGGGCAGAGCCCTTCGCCGAGGCCATGGCGGTGTTGAGATCGGGTGACGAGCCTTTCCGAAACCAGGAATATCCAACGGCGATCGAGATCTACAGCGATGCTCGGTCACGGCTGCAGGCGGTCAGCGAACTCGGTCAGTCCACGTTGGCGCAGGCGCTCGCCGACGGTCGGTCAGCCCTCGCCCGGGGAAATTCGAACGGTGCCGCAGCCGCCTTTGAACTGGCCCTGACCATTGCCCCGGAGAACAACCAGGCGCAGGCGGGTGCGGCGCGGGCGGAAATCCTGGATGAGGCGTTTGCCCTGCGCGATCAGGCCTCCGAGCTGGAAGAGACCGGTCAGCTCGAGGATGCGCTCGGCACATTGCGGGAGCTCGAACGGCTGGACCCGGCTATGCCGGGAACCGAGGCTGCTATCGAGCGGCTGTCGGCGGCCATTGTCGACCAGCGTTTTCGCCAGGCCATGTCCGACGGGCTGGCCGCGATGGAGATCAAGAACTGGTCGGCGGCGACGCAGGCCTTCGAACGGGCCACGAAGATTCGCCCCGGCAATCCGGCACCGGCGGAGTATTTGCGGGAGATCGAGCAACGGGCCCGGTCGGATATCATTGCCAGCCACCGGCGCAAGGCATCCGCGGCCATCGCGACCGAGAACTGGTCCGAGGCGCTGGCCCACTACGAGGCGGTGTTGAAGCGCGAACCGAAGGCCGGATTCGCGCTGGAAGGCAAGGCCCGGGTCACCGAGCGGTTGGCGCTGGACCGGCGCCTGGAGACG
>JAWVZU010000173.1:0-8582 GCA_033722075.1 Lysobacterales bacterium | reverse complement strand
CGACGTGGCCTGCGGTCCATTACCGTGGGTACAATCATGGTGCCAACCCACTGAAGAGTCAGATGCGCAGCGGTCTGTCGCGACTGTTATCCGGATTGATCATGATGTTGGGCGTCAGCAGCGTGGTCGCCCAGGACTTGCAGGAAAGGCAGAATGAAGCGGTTGAACCGCTGGGCCCCGCTGTGGGGCAGGAACTTGTCAACCCTGCTGGGGCTCTGGTCGATGCGGCGCCAAGCGAATTGGCCGTCGATCGTTTTGAAGCGTCGATGCTCTACGACACCTACCTGGAGAACCGGGACTTCGGCCAGGCCTTCGAAGCGGCCCGGATCCAGCTGGAACTGACCGAGCAGGAATTCGGCCTGACCGATCCCCGGCTGGTGCCGGCCTTGAACGACATGGGCGAGGCGCTGCTCTACGTCAGCCAGCCGGCGGAAGCGAAGCAGCAGTTCCAGCGCAGCATGGAACTGGTCCGGGCGCACAAGGGCATCTTCAGCCCAGATCTGCGCGTGCCGCTCCAGGGCATGGCGGAGGCAGACCAGGCCATGGGTGCGCACGAGTCAGCGATCCTCAATTTCCAGCGGGCCCAGCACATCAGCCATCGCAACGAGGGCGTCTATTCCCTGGAGCAGGTCGCAGCGCTGGAGGGTATCGTCGAGAGCCTGATGGCGCAGGACCGCTGGGAAGAAGCGGAGCAACTGCAGCTGACCATCTACAAACTGCACCGGCGCAACTTTGGCACCGGCAGCATCGAGTCCCTACCGGCGCTCTACGACCTCGCCACCTGGTATCACGACATTCAGGATTACCGCCAGGCGCGCCTCCTCTATCGCAAGGCGATCGAGGCCATCGAAGAGGAAAAGGGCGAGAATGCGCTGGAACTGATCATTCCCTTGCGCGGCATGGCGGCCGCCTGGGGCGAGGAACGCGACGTCAATTTCGAAAAAGGGCTGGAGGCCCATCAGCGTATCGTCGATATCGTCGACTCGTATGAGGGCGTCAACCTGCATACGCGGATCGTGGCTCATCTCGAACTGGGTGACTGGTATGTGCTGTTCGGACGCGAACAGGAGGCGTGGTCCGAGTATCGAACGGCCTGGAGACTGGCTGAAGGCTTCGACGACCCGGATCGGGATTGGTTGGCCTACTTTGATCGGCCGCACCTCATTCATCCCGGCGCAACACTTTCCATCGACTTTCTCGGTTACGGCAAGGTCGGGGACGAGGTCTATTACGATTTTGAATTCACCATTGCCAGGGACGGGCGCCCGGACAATATCGAGATCATCGGCACCAACCTGCACGGCCAGACCCGTTCCGCAGCGCTGCAGGCCTTTCGTTACGCGCGCTTCCGGCCTCGCCTCGTCGACGGCGCCCCCGTCGCAACCCCGGGCTACAAGGTTCGGCGGGTGTATCCCACGCCGGCTCCGGCCGACTACGGGGTTGTCGGTATGGGCAGCCGCTCCGGTACCGGCGGCACCCCGCGGCGCTGATTCGCTCCGATTCAGCGCCTCGTTCCCGGCCAGTGCCTTGGATCTTCGGCCGGTTTGCGAGACAATTGCGCGCCGCCTCCCAAGCGATTTGATTTGATGCCCAGCAGACGCAAGCTTGCCGACGCCGTTCGCGCCCTCGCCATGGACGCGGTACAGGCTGCCAACAGCGGTCACCCCGGAATGCCCATGGGTATGGCCGACATCGCGGAAGTCCTCTGGAACGATTACCTGAAACATAATCCGGCCGACCCCGAGTGGCCGGATCGGGATCGGGTCGTTCTGTCCAATGGCCATGGTTCCATGCTGGCCTACGCGGTCCTCCACCTGACCGGTTATGACCTGAGCATCGAGGAGCTGAGGAACTTCCGACAGTTGCATTCGAAGACGCCCGGGCATCCGGAATACCGGGAAGCCCCGGGAATCGAGACCACCACCGGTCCGCTGGGTCAGGGTCTCGGCAATGCCGTCGGTATGGCCCTCGCAGAGAAGGTCGCCGCGAAGCAGTTCAACCGCCCCGGACATACGATTGTTGATCACTACACTTATGCTTTCCTCGGTGACGGGTGCCTCATGGAAGGCATCAGCCATGAAGTGTGTTCGCTGGCGGGAACGCTGCAGCTGGGCAAGCTGATCGCGCTTTACGATGACAACGGCATATCGATCGACGGTGAGGTCGAGGGTTGGTTCACGGACGACACGCGGCGCCGCTTCGAAGCCTACGGCTGGCATGTGATCGATCGTGTCGACGGCCATGATCCTGAGGCTGTGAGTGCTGCCATCGCCGCCGCGCGCGAAGAGACCGATCGCCCGAGCCTGATCTGCTGCAAGACCATCATCGGTTTCGGCTCGCCCAACAAGCAGGGCAGCGCCTCCACCCATGGGGCCCCGCTCGGCGAGAACGAAGTGGCCGCGGCGCGTCGGGAACTGGGTTGGGACTTCCCGCCGTTCGAGATCCCCGACGACATCCGCGCCGGCTGGGATGCGCGGGAGACCGGCGGCGAGAGCCAGGCCGACTGGAACGAGCGCTTTGCCGCCTACGAATCTGCCTTTCCCGCCGAAGCGGCTGAATTCCAGCGCCGCCTCACCGGTGGCTTGCCGGAAGGATTCTCCGAGCATGCTGCTGCATTTGCCGAGAAACTGCAGGGGGAGGGCCCGGAAGTCGCCACCCGCAAGGCGTCGCAGATGGCGCTGGAGGCGATGGCACCGATGCTCCCGGAGCTGATCGGCGGATCGGCGGACCTTGCCGGATCGAACAACACGATCTGGTCGGGTTCGAAGGACGTATTGAAGGCGGGCGAGGGCGGCAATTACATCTATTTCGGGGTGCGCGAGTTCGGTATGACGGCCATCGCAAACGGCCTGGCGCTGCACGGTGGTTTTCTGCCCTACACGGCGACATTCCTGGTCTTCTCGGACTATGCCCGCAACGCATTGCGGATGGCGGCGCTGATCCCGACGCGTTCCATCCACATCTACACCCACGACTCCATCGGGCTCGGTGAGGATGGACCCACCCATCAGCCCATCGAGCACCTTGGCGGTCTGCGTCTCATGCCCAACCTGGCGCTGTGGCGGCCCTGCGATGCGGTCGAATCGGCCGTCGCCTGGCGCATGGCGATCGAGCGCGGGGATGGCCCCACTGCTTTGGTGTTCAGCCGCCAGAAGCTCGGCCATCAGGCGCGGAGCGAACAGCAGGTCGAAGCGATTCGCCGGGGCGGCTACGTGCTCCGAGAGACGGATGGTGCGCCCGATGCGCTGATCATCGCGACCGGCTCGGAGGTGGGGCTGGCGATGAGCGCGGCAGAAACGCTGGCTGATGACGGTGTCGAGGTCCGGGTGATCTCCATGCCCAGCACCACGGCCTTCGATCAGCAGGATGCAGAGTATCGGGAAACGGTACTGCCCGAAGCGGTTCGCGCGCGGGTGGCCGTGGAAGCCGGGGCGTCCGGCGGATGGTACAAGTACGTGGGGCTGGACGGCGAGGTCGTCGGTATCGATCGCTTCGGCGCATCGGCTCCTGCGCCGGAACTCTTCGAGACCTTCGGGTTTACGAGCGCCGCGGTCGTCGACGCGGTGCGCCGCACCATCGAGCGTTCGGCAGCCGGACGCCAGTGGAAACAAGTCTAGCGGAACCGCATTTGACCGAGCGCAACACGGCGTTCACAGGACTCGGGCAATATCCGGGACGAATTTCAATCAAGAACTCAAAAGGCGAGGACCAATATGGCAATTAAGATCGGCATCAACGGCTACGGACGCATCGGTCGCAACGTTCTGCGGGCGATCCACGAGAACAACCGCCGGGACGAGTTCGACGTCGTCGCCATCAATGATCTGGGCGATCCTGACACCAACGCTCACCTGACCCAGTACGATACGGCGCACGGGCGTTTTCCGGGCACGGTAGAGGTCGATGGCGAGGATCTGGTCGTCAACGGCGACCGGCTTCGGGTGTTCGCGGAACGCGACCCGGCCAAGCTGCCCTGGGGCGACCTGGGTGTCGACGTGGTGATGGAATGCACCGGGTTGTTCCGGACCCGCGAGAAAGCCGGGATGCACCTGCAGGCCGGCGCAAAGAAGGTCCTGCTCTCCGCGCCCGCCGGCGGGGACATCGACAATACGGTGGTCTTCGGCGTGAATCACGACACGTTGAAGCCGGAGCACAAGCTGGTCTCCAACGCGTCCTGCACGACCAACTGCCTGGCGCCGCTGGTGAAGCCGCTGAACGATACCATCGGTCTCGAGAGCGGACTGATGACGACCATCCACGCGTATACCAACGACCAGGTCCTCACCGACGTGTTCCACAAGGACCTGCGCCGCGCACGGTCGGCAACCATGTCGCAGATTCCGACCAAGACCGGTGCGGCGGCGGCCGTGGGGCTGGTGCTTCCGGAACTCAATGGCAAGCTGGACGGCTTTGCCATGCGGGTGCCGACGATCAACGTCTCGGTGGTCGACCTCACCTTTGTCGCATCGCGCGAAACGAGCAAGGAAGAAATCGACCGGGTCCTCAAGGCGGCAGCGGAAGGTCCGCTTAAGGGAGTGCTTGCCTACAACGACAAGCCGCTGGTTTCGATCGACTTCAACCACAGTTCCGTGTCGTCCACCTATGACGCAGGTCTGACCAAGGTCATGGGCAAGCTGGTCAAGGTCCTCGCCTGGTACGACAACGAGTGGGGGTTCTCGAACCGGATGCTGGATACGGCCAAGTACATGGCCGAACTCGGCTGACGCCATGCTTAAACAGATGGACGATCTGGACCTGCGCGGCAAGCGGGTCCTGATCCGGGAAGACCTCAACGTGCCCATGGACGGTGGCCGGGTCGGCAACGACCAGCGGATCCGGGCCGCCATCCCGACGCTGAAAGCTGCCCTGGATCGTGGTGCGGCGGTCATGGTCATGTCGCATCTCGGCCGGCCGACCGAGGGCGAGTACGACCCGCAGTTTTCGCTGCGACCCGTTGCTGAAGCGGTGGGTCGGCACCTCGGCATCGATGTTGGCTTCGCGGAGCAATGGCTGGATGGCGTCGACGTCCAGCCAGGGCAATTGGTGGTCTGCGAGAACGTCCGCTTCAACGTGGGTGAAAAAGCCGACGACGAAGCGCTCGCCCGGCGCATGGCAGCCCTCTGCGACGTGTTCGTCATGGATGCCTTCGGGACGGCGCACCGGGCCCAGGCCTCGACCCATGGCGTGGCGCGCTTTGCGCCTGAGGCCGTGGCGGGTCCGCTGCTCATGGGCGAACTCACTGCGCTTGGCCGGGCGCTGGATCAACCGGCCAAACCGATGGTTGCGGTCGTCGGGGGCGCCAAGGTTTCGTCCAAGCTGAGCGTGCTCGAGAAGCTGACCGATCTCGCCGATCAGATCATCGTCGGCGGTGGTATCGCGAATACCTTCATCAAGGCGGCCGGCTACCCGATCGGAAAGTCGTTGCATGAGCCTGACCTTGTTCCGGACTCGCAGCGCCTGATCGAGAAGGTCCGCGCGGCCGGTGGCGAAATCCCGATCCCCGAGGATGTCGTCGTTGCCACGGAATTTTCAGCGGACGCAGAGGCGACGGTGAAGCCCGTATCCGAGGTGGCCGCGGACGAACTGATCCTCGATCTGGGGCCGGAAACGCTCGCTCGCCTTGGTGGCCTGGTTGCCGACGCCCGGACGGTCCTCTGGAATGGTCCGCTTGGCGTTTTCGAGTTTCCGGGGTTTGCTGCGGGAACGGAAGCGCTGGCCAGGGCCATTGCAGACAGCAAGGCGTTCTCCATCGCCGGTGGCGGGGATACGCTTGCAGCGATCGACCGGTTCGGCGTTGGGGAAGGAATCTCCTATATTTCGACCGGCGGCGGCGCGTTTCTGGAGTTCGTGGAGGGCAAGAAACTGCCGGCGGTGGCGGCCCTGGAGGCGCGTAGTTGACCGGTTTGTGATGAAGCCGGTTTGCCTGTTCGATCTGGATGGCACGCTGACCAACCCGCAAGCCGGCATTGTTGCCTGCATCGAGCATGCCTTCCACAGCCTTGGCCGCCGTGCTCCTGACCGCGCCGAATTGCGCGGCTGGATCGGGCCGCCGCTGCAGGAGTCGTTTCACCAGGCGCTCGGGACCCACCTGGACGCGGAGCGGGCCTTGGGCGCCTACCGGGAACGCTTCGATGAAATAGGCTGGCGCGAGAATGAGCTCGTGCCGGAGATGCCGGAGCTTCTGAGTGACCTGGCCGGGTTGGGTGCGCGATGCCGGGTCGTGACCTCGAAGCCCCAGGTTTTCGCGTCGCGCATCGTGGAGCACTTCGGGCTGGACCGCTGGTTCGAAGGCGTATTCGGCAGCGAGTTGGACGGCCGACGGACCGGCAAGGCGGAGTTGATCCGGTATTGCGTCGAGGACGGCGATATCCCTGCCTCGGCCGCAGTGATGATCGGCGACCGTCGCCATGACGTTGACGGTGCTCTCGCCTGCGGGATCGCATCCGTCGGCGTGCTGTGGGGCTTCGGCAGTCGGGCAGAATTGTTGCGTGCAGGCGCGGACCATGTGGTTTCGCGCCCGCTTGAACTGATTGTTACCATTGAGCAGATGATTACCGGAGGAACAAACCGATGAACGTTGAGCAACTGCAGGAAACTGCGCAGGCGATGGTCGCCGAGGGCGAGGGCATTCTGGCCATCGACGAGAGTTCCGGCACCATCAAGAAGCGCTTCGACCAGATCAAGCTCGAGTCGACCGAGGACAACCGACGCAATTATCGGCAAATGCTGCTGACGACGCCCGGTCTCGGAGAATACATCTCGGGTGCAATCCTGTTTGACGAGACCTTGCGGCAGAGCGCCACCGACGGGCGCAAGCTGGTCGACGTCTGCGTAGCCCAGAACATCATTCCCGGAATCAAGGTGGACAAGGGAGCCAAGAACCTGGCGGGTCACCCGGGCGAGAAGATCACCGAGGGCCTGGACGGGCTGCGTGAACGGCTGGCCGAATATCGCGAACTCGGTGCGCGTTTCGCGAAGTGGCGGGCCGTGATCACCATCGGTGACGGAATTCCCACGACCGCCTGCGTGAACGGCAACGCCCATGCGCTGGCGCGGTACGCAGCTCTTTGCCAGGAAAACGACCTGGTGCCGATCGTCGAGCCGGAAGTGCTCATGAACGGGACCCACGATCTCGAAACAAGTTACACGGTTACCGAGGCCACGCTGCGGGCCCTGTTCGATCAGTTGTACGAGCAGAATGTGCTGCTGGAAGGTACGGTCCTGAAGGCTTCCATGGTGATTTCCGGCGATCAGTGCCCCGATCAGGCTTCCGTGACCGACGTCGCCGAAGCAACCGTGCAGTGCCTGTACAACGCGGTGCCGGCGGCCTGTGCCGGTGTGGTCTTTTTGTCCGGTGGACAAACCGAGGTCCAGGCAACCGAGCACCTGAACGAGATGAACCGAATGGGCCCGCATCCCTGGCCCCTGTCCTTCTCCTACGGTCGCGCGCTGCAGCACGGTTCACTGATGGCCTTCGGGGAGAATCCGGTGGCCGACAACAGCAAGGCCCAGGAGGTCCTGGCCCATCGCGCCAAGTGCAACGGCCTTGCGGCGACCGGGCAATACGCACGATCGATGGACGACTGACCTCGCCGGTCACCTGACCCGTGCCCGGTGTCGGACGTTCATTGCCGGCACCGGGCGTCGGATTCCCCGCCTGAGAACTCAGAGCACCGCAATCCATGTCTGATACGAAGCTGGGCGCCAAGGCGCTCGAGTACCACGAACAACCGACTCCCGGAAAGCTCACGGTCGCGCCGACCAAGGCACTCACGACCCAGAACGACCTGGCGCTGGCCTACTCCCCGGGGGTGGCCGCCGCCTCCCGGGCGATTGCGGACGATCCGGCCACGGCGTCTCGCTATACGATTCGTTCGAACCTCGTGGCTGTCGTGACCAACGGAACCGCGGTGCTGGGGCTTGGCGACATCGGCCCGCTGGCGGCCAAGCCGGTCATGGAAGGCAAGGCGGTATTGTTCAAGAAGTTCGCCGGCATCGACGTATTCGATATCGAGATCGACCAGAAGGACCCGGAAAAGCTGGTCGATATCATCGCCTCCCTCGAGCCCACCTTCGGCGGCATCAACCTGGAGGACATCAAGGCCCCCGAGTGCTTCATCGTCGAGCAGAAACTCAAGGAGCGGATGAACATTCCGGTCTTTCACGACGATCAGCATGGAACGGCCATCATCGCGGCGGCGGCGATCCTCAACGCGCTGCACATCGTAGACAAGGCGATCGAGGACGTTCGTCTCGTCACCTCCGGGGCGGGCGCGGCCGGCATGGCCTGCCTCGATCTGCTTGTCGGGCTGGGTATGCGGCGCGAGCACATTACTCTGACCGACCGCGACGGGGTCGTCTACAAGGGACGCCCGGACCTCCACGAGGGCGATGCCAAGACGCGCTATGCGCAGGAGACGGAAGCCCGGAAACTCGTCGATGTGATCGAAGGGGCGGACATCTTTCTCGGCGTGTCGGTCGGGGGAATTCTCAAGCCGGCGATGGTCAAGAAGATGGCCGAGCAGCCGATCATCCTGGCCCTGGCCAACCCGGAACCCGAGATCAAGCCGGAGTCGGCCCGG
>JAWVZU010000172.1:0-8669 GCA_033722075.1 Lysobacterales bacterium | reverse complement strand
CCTGGACGTTCTCCAGACCGCGCTCTGCGGCGACCGCCTCGATATGGGCACGCTGTGAGTGACTGTTGGATACGGCCGTGATACGCGAATTCGGGTAGCGTTCGGCCATCCACAGGGTCAGGGAACCCCAGCCGCAGCCAAGTTCGAGAATGTCCTGGCCATCGGACAGCTCCGCCCGGTCGCAGGACAAGGCCAGCATGGCGGCCTCGGCGGCGTCGAGGTCGGGCGTCTCGTCATTCCACAGGCAGGCGCTGTACTTCAGGCGGCGTCCGAGCGCCAAGCGGAAAAAGGCCGCCGGAACCTCGTAATGCTGTTCGTTGGCCGCCTGTGTCTCGATTGCGATCTCGGATTGGCGCAGCTCGTCGATCAGGGCCGTGAAGCGGCGATACTGCTCGACCGGACCGCCCGCCTGTTCCTCTCGAAGACGCTGCTCGCAGAGCCGGCGGATGCCGAACCGGATCAGGAAATCGGGCAGCAGACCCTGCTCGGCCGCGGAAATCAGGCTGAAGGATTGACCGCCGGCATCATTCGAAGCCCCACTGTAGCTGGAGCTGCTCATAGCTCACCCAGCACGGAGGCGCGCCGGCAATCGGGCCGGGTGAACAGCAGCTGGGCGTTTCCGATCGAGCGCTCGAGGAAGCCGCCCTCGCAGTAAGCAAGGTAGAACTCCCACATGCGGAGGAACGACTCCGGGTAGCCCAGCCTGCGGATCGCACCCAGGTTCGCCTGGAAGCGCTCGCACCAGGCCCGCAGCGTGCGCGCATAGGATGGACCGATGTCCTCCAGGTGGAACAGGCGCAGGTCGGTCTGTTCCGCCATGGCCTTCAGGATCGCCGTGACGCTGGGAATGAAACTTCCGGGGAAGATGTGGCGTTTGATGAAGTCGACCTCCCGCAGGGCCTTGTCGAAACGGTGATCCTCGATGGTGATGGCCTGGATCAGGGCCATGCCGTCCCGCCGCAGCAGATCGGCGATCTTGGCCAGGTAGGTCGGCAGGTATTGGTGGCCCACGGCCTCGATCATTTCGATGGAGACGATCTTGTCGTAGGTGCCTTCCAGGTCCCGATAGTCCTGCTGGAGTAGGGTTATGCGGTCCTCCAGGCCGGCGGCCTGCACCCGCTCGGTAGCCAGCAGATACTGTTCCCGTGAAATCGTCGTGGTAGTGACCCGGCAACCGTAGTTGGCGGCCGCGTGCAAGGCAAAACCGCCCCAGCCTGTGCCGATCTCCAGCACGTGGTCGCCCGGCACGAGCTCGAGTTTGCGGCAGATCCGGTCCAGCTTCCGGACCTGGGCCGTTTCGAGGGTGTCGTCGTCGCGTTCGAACAGGGCGCTGGAGTACATCAGCGTCGGATCGAGCATCTGCTCGAAGAAATCATTACCCAGGTCATAGTGCGCGGCGATGTTGCGACGGCTGCCGCGACGGCTGTTGCGCCGGACCGCATGCCAGGCACGCAAAGCCGTGAGGCCGAGGGAGGCCAGACCCTTCTCCATGCCGTCCAGGACATCGCGGTTGAGTACCAGGATGCGCATCAGCGCTGTCAGGTCGCTCGCGCTCCAGTGGCCGATCATGTAGGACTCGCCGGCGCCGACGCTGCCGCCGAGGGCGACATGACGGTAAAACTCGGGATGGTGGACTTCCACTCTTGCCTTCAGCCGCTCGTCGCCGTCGCCGAGGGTCCAGCGTTCCGCGCCGTCGACAACGGTCAGAGTGCATCGTTCGAGCCGGCCGAGCTGCTCCAGCAGCCGATTCCGCAGGGTTCGGGTCAGCCAGGAAGGTGCGGCGCTTTCAAGGGCGACGGAAGGGTCAGTTCCGGACATGGGAGGACGTATCCTGTTTGCTTGGGTGGTCATAGACGGGATTGCGCTTCAGCCACAGCCTGAACGCCTGCCAGTGAATGCCGAACATCACCCGGGCGGTCATCAGCGGGTATCGCACCAGGACGCGGCGAAGGCTGCTGCGGTTCACGGGACGTCGATGCCCCAGGAGGGTGGCATCGAACTGCTTCTCGTCAGCCCGGTCGCTGACGTCCATGTGGATGAGAAGGTTTTCACCCGGTGTTCCCATCAACCAACGATAGCCCAGGTCCATGTTGAGGAAAGGTGACACGTGGAAGGCCTTGTCGAACACGAAATCATGATATTTCTCATTTCCCGGATCGCGCGGCCTCAGCAGGTAGCGGTGGCGTTCGCCCCAGGGCGTGTTGGTGATTTCCGCGACGATGCTGTCCAGCACGTTGCCCTGGAAAACGTAGTAGAAGGTCACCGGGTTGAAGCAATAGCCGTAGTAGCGCAGGTGGGAGAGCATCCGCACCGGCCCCGTGGGACGCGTTCCGGTGGCTTGCGCGACATGATCGAGCACAGCGGTCCTGAGGTCCAGATTGGGCGGGCCGAGGTAGTCGCGGCGCCGAAACCGGGCGAGATTGAACCGTTCCCTCGACCACCAGGGGCTCATGGCAAGGACCCGGTCGAGTTCGTCGAGATCAAGGTACATCATGAACAGGCGGTAGCGGAACTCGTGGGCATGCGGATGGAACCGGCGGTGCCGAACCCAGCCTTCGTAGATTGCACTTTGAAATGTCGGTTCAGTCATCCCAGGCGACTCCCAGACGGTGGGCGACGCGGGCTGCGCTTCGAACGCCGTCCTCGTGAAAGCCCCAGCCCCAGTAGGCCCCGCAGAAGTGCAGGCCTTGCATGCCGTCGATGCGATCGAATTCGCCTTGGGCGGCAACCGACTCGGTGGTGTACACGGGATGATGATAGGTCATTCGGCGAAGGACCCGGGCCGGGTCGATGTCGGTGTCCTGGTTGAGGGTCACCAGGAACTCCAGCGGTGCGTCGTGGCCCTGCAGGATATTCATGTCATAGGTGACCATACAGAGTTGGCTGTCATGGCGAGGTATCCGCGCGTTCCACGCCGCCCAACCGCGACGGCTGGCCGGCAGAACGGACGTGTCCGTATGAAGCACCACGTCGTTGCGCTGATAGGGCATGGCGCCAAGCACCGCGCGGTGGTCGTCGGAGGGCTGTTCCAGCATGGCAAGCGCCTGATCGCTGTGGCAGGCGAGGACCACCCGGTCGTAGTCGCCTTCAGAGGTATCCGTTCTCACCCTCAGGCCGTGGCCGCTGCGGGCAATCGAACGGACCGGCGTGGCCAGGTGGATCGTGGCCTCCAGGCGGTCGAGCAGGCGGCGGACGTAGGCCTGTGAACCGCCCTCGACCGTGCGCCAGGGCGGCCGGTTGGTCATCTGTAGCATTCGGTGGTTGGCGAAGAAACGCACCATGTACTGGATGGGAAAGGCCAGGATCCGGTCCGGGGGCGCTGACCAGAGCGCCGACGCCATGGGGATCAGATGGTCGGTGGCGAAGATCTCCGAGTACCCGCGCGTCTCCAGGAACCGGCCGGTCGTCATCGCCTGGCTGCTCGGGTTCTGGAGCAACGCCGGGGCCTCCCGGTAGAAACGGGCGATGTCGCGCAACATGCGCCAGAATGCGGGCCGAACCAGATTGCGTCGCTGGCAGAAGAGCCCCGGCAGATCGGTCGCATTGTATTGCAGACCGGTGCGGTCGTTGCGCACGGAAAAGCTCATTTCCGTCTCGCGGGTTCCGACCCCGAGATCCTCCAGGAGGCGGCAGAACAGAGGGTAGTAATCGGGATTGAACACGATGAAGCCGGAATCGACAGGGTAGCTCCGGTCGCCGACTTCGATCTGATGCGTATGCGTATGGCCGCCCGCATAGTCGCTGGCTTCGAACAGGTCGACCCGGTAGCGGCGTGAAAGCAGCCAGGCGGCGGTCAGGCCGGCAATCCCCGCGCCTACGATGGCTATCCGTTGCATGGCGCCGGTCTCAGACCCGCCGTGCCCGAAGGACCTTCGGCGGCACCGTCTTCAGGTCCCAGACCAGGCCGAGTCGGGCGAGGCCCAGCAGCAGATAGTAGGTCAGGTCGATCTCCCACCAGACAAAGCCCTGCCGCGCGGCCCCCGGGTAATGGTGGTGATTATTGTGCCAGCCCTCGCCGAAGGTGAGCAGGGCCAGCCAGAAGTTGTTGCGGGAGTGATCCCGGGTGGCGAAGCGGCGACGGCCGTAGCGGTGGGCAAGCGAGTTGATCGTGACCGTTGCGTGGAACAGCACGACGGTGGAGATGAAGAAGCCCCAGATGAGCAGTTGCGGCCCGTCCGTGCCGAGGGCGGGGTAGTGCGCCTTTAGCTGGTTGCCGAGCAGAAACAGGCCGGTGGCCAGCGCCACGGGGACGAGCACGTCGAAGCGATCGAGAAGACGCAGCTCGGGAAACTTCGCCAGGTCGCGCACCCGGTCGAAATCGGCCCGGAATCCCTCCCGGGTCATGAACCACCCCATGTGGCTCATGAAAAAGCCCTGGATGACGGGCGAGTGGGGATCCTTGTCGGTATCGCTGTGCAGGTGATGGTGCCGGTGATGGGCTGCCCACCAGAGAGGGCCGCGCTGCACCGCCGAGGTGCCGATCAGTCCGAAAACGAACTGGACCGGCCGGGACGTGCGGAAGGCGCGATGGGAAAAATAGCGGTGAAAGAAACCGGTGATGGCGAACATGCGAAGGGCGTAAAGCGCAAGCGCGACGAGCACGGCAAAGGGACTCCAGCCGACCCAGAACACGCCCAGACAGGCCAGATGCAGCCCCAGGAACGGCACGACGCGCAACCAGTCGATGCGGTCCCCGGCGGTGTCGGTTGTCCCGCCTGCCTCGTTGTCGATCCAGCGCGTTACGGCGGTGAGCCGGCGTCGCCAGGTGTCCTTGCGCACTTCGCCATTCCTGCCCTGCACGGGCCTGCTGCTGCGAAGGAGCCGAGTTTGCCCGCGGCGCGTTGAGGCAAGGTGAAAGCGCTACTCGATTTCGACCGGCGTATTGACCGAATTGGCAATGAAGCAGGCCTTGTGAGCCCGCTCGTGAAGCTGGGCGAGCTGTTCCGGGTCCGGCGGGTCGCCTTCGAATTCGATCCTCGGGCGCAGGACCACCCGGACCATCGCCATGCGACCGTCCTCGTTCTTGCCGAGGAATCCCTCGGCCTGATCATCGTAGGCGTTGACCACGATGCGTTTTTTCGATGCCAGCGCCAGGAAGGTCAGCATGTGGCACGCGGACAGCGCCGCGGTAAAGGCCTGTTCCGGGTCCACGCAGTCCGGATTGCCGTGAAAGCCGGCCGCGGCTGACGCCTTGACCCGCTCACCCCCGTCGAACTGCCACTCGTGATCGCGGGGATAATGCTCGGGCTCGAAGGACTGATCTCCGCGTTCCCAGTGGATGGTTACCTTGTGCGATTCCATGGTTGCTCCGGATCAGGTGACGACGCCGAGCCGGCGTCCGACGGTCTGAAAGGCCTCGACGGCCCGGTCCAGGTGCTCTCGCGTATGGGCGGCCGAGACCTGGAGGCGAATTCTCGCCTTGCCCTGGGGCACGACCGGATAGAAGAACCCGATGCAGTAGATGCCCTCCTCGAGCAGGCCCTCGGCCATCTGCTGAGACAACTTGGCGTCGTGCAGCATGACCGGCACGATGGGGTGCTCGCCCGGGAGGATCTCGAAGCCGGCGTCGCTCATGCGGCTCCGGAAGTAGCGGGTGTTATCCATCAGCCGGTCGCGCAGTTCCGACGACTGGTCCAGCAACTCGAAGACCTTCAGGCTCGCTCCGACGATCGGTGGCGCCAGCGTATTCGAGAACAGATAGGGCCGGGACCGCTGGCGCAGCAGATCGATGATGGCCTGGCGTCCGGTGGTGAAACCGCCCGAGGCGCCGCCCAGCGCCTTGCCCAGGGTGGAAGTGAAGATGTCGATCTTGTCCATCACGCCGTGGTACTCGGCGGAGCCGCGTCCGGTTGCGCCCAGAAAGCCCGTGGCATGGCAGTCGTCGATCATCACCAGCGCATCGTAGCGCTGGGCCAGCTCGGTGATCCGGTCCAGCTTGGCAATGTAGCCGTCCATGGAGAAGACGCCATCGGTAGCAATCAGGCGGGTTCGCGCGTCCTGGCTTTCTTTGAGCCTGGCCTCGAGATCGTCCATGTCGGAGTTCCGGTAGCGCAGGCGCTTCGCCTTGCACAGGCGGATGCCGTCGATGATGGAGGCATGGTTGAGCTCGTCGCTGATGACCGCGTCCTCGGGCCCAAGGATCGTCTCGAACAGGCCGCCGTTGGCATCAAAGCAGGACGGATAGAGGATCGTGTCGTCGGTCCCGAAATAGCGGCTGATGGTCCGTTCCAGGTCCTTGTGGAGATCCTGGGTGCCGCAGATGAAACGCACCGAGGCGAGTCCGAACCCGTGGTCGTCCAGGGCCTGGTGGGCGGCCTGGATGACCTCGGGATGATCGGCCAGGCCGAGGTAGTTGTTGGCGCAGAAATTCAGCACATCCCCCCGTTCGCGGGTGCGGATCTCGACCCGCTGGGGGGTGACGATCTCTCGCTCGGTCTTGAACAGGCCCTGGTCCTTGATCTCGGCCAGGGTTTCCTCGAGGCGTACAAAGGTATTCATGGCTGGGGTCCTGTTTGCTTCAATTCCATTCGCAGACGATCTTGCCGCAGTCACCGGCGCGCATCAGTTCGAAACCCTGCTCGAAGTCGTCGATCGGGATCTGGTGGGTGAGGACCTTGTGCAGCGGGAAGCCGGTCAGGACCATCTGGGTCATCTTGTACCACGTCTCGTACATGAGCCGGCCGTAAATGCCGTGCAGTTCCAGCCCCTTGAAGATGATCTCGTCCCAGTTGATCCGGGTCTCGTTGGGCAGGATCCCGAGCAGGGCGACCTTGCCGGCAGGATACATGTGCTCCAGGAGATCCTCGAAGGCCTGGCCGTTGCCCGACATCTCGAGCCCGACGTCGAAGCCCTGGATGCCCAGGTCGGCAACTACCTCGTCGATGCGGTGCTCGGTCACGTTGATGGTGTGGGTTGCGCCCATGGCCTGGGCCAGACCCAGGCGGTAGTCGTTGATATCGGTGACGACGACGTGCCGGGCGCCGACGTGTTTGCAGATGCCGGCGGCGATGATCCCGATGGGTCCGGCGCCGGTGATGAGCACGTCTTCTCCCACCAGGTCGAATTTCAGGGCGCAGTGGGCGGCGTTGCCGAAGGGATCGAAAAATGCCGCCAGCTCGGACGGGATTTCATCGGGAATGACCCACAGGTTGGTGGCCGGTACGACCACGTATTCGGCGAACGCGCCGTCGCGATTGACTCCGATACCCACCGTATTGGGGCACAGGTGGGCCTTGCCGCGCTTGCAGTTGCGACAGATGCCGCAGGAAATGTGTCCTTCCGCGGAAACCCGCTGGCCGACCTGGTAACCCCGAACGCCGGCCCCGACTTCATCGATCGTCCCGACGAATTCATGCCCGATGACCAGGCCGGGACGGATGGTGCGCTGCGACCATTCGTCCCAGTTGTAGATGTGCACGTCGGTGCCGCAGATGGCCGTTTTCTCGAGCTTGATTCGGACGTCGCCGGGTCCGACCTTCGGAATGGGCACGTCCTCCATCCACAATCCCGGTTGCGGGTGGCGCTTGACGAGGGCTCGCATCGTTTGAGACATGGAAATCACCGTGATCCGGCGCAGGGAAATGTCGTCGTCATTATAACGAAATCAGTCGTTCGCCTCGGCTTCCAAGGCAACGTCGACCCAGACCAGGCGATGGTCCGATGCCTCGATCCATTCTGCCTCCGGTTCGCCGGGGAGCGGCCAGAAGACACCGCAGTCCAGAATCGAGAGATTCCGGCTCGGCTGGACGTAGTCGGCGCGCAGGTTTCCGGCACCTTCGGGATTGAAACGGGCCGTGTCGGTGGCATGGTCGCCGCGATGGTTCCGGTTGACGCCGCCCAGCGTCGTGCCGGCCAGAGCGGCGCCCTCACTGGCCGGCGCCAGGTCGCCATTGACCCGTGGATGGGCCAGAAGCTCGGCCATGGGGTTGCCCGTCGAATCGCCGTCGTTCGGATCGGCGTTCATGTCACCCACGATGAGGAAGGCAGCTGCCGGCTCGAGCCCGCCGGAGACGCCGGCGTCGTCGTACATGTAATCGGCGCCGCTGAGGTAATCCCTCCAGAAACGGATTTCATCGTGGTTGCGCCGCCCGTTGCGATCCTCCGGGCCGTCGAAGACGGGCGGGGTCGGGTGGCTGGCCAGGATGTGCACGGTCCGACCATCCGGCATGCGGACCGGGATATCCCAGTGGCTCTTGCTGGAGAGGCGCAGGGCCTCCCGGGCCTCGGCGGAGTAGAGCAGTTCGCCGCTGCCGGGATCGACCGGCCACCACGGGTCGGGCATGTCGGCCCAGCGGAATTCGCGAAAGGTGCGGATGCCTTCTTCCAGCGGCAGCCGGGACAGCAGCGCCATCCCGAACTGGCCGGGGTAAAGCCCGAAACCGTGGGCGTCTTCGGGAACGGAGACCTCGCCGTCGCCGTTGAGATCGACGCCCGCGGATACGCCGGTATTGACCGGTGCGACGAAACGGTAGGGGTAGGCGATGGGAGACTCGCCGTGTTGACCTACGGCGAGATACTGCTCGGCGAACAGGTCCAGTGCCGGCGCACCGGCGTAATCGAATTCGTTGAGGAGGATCACGTCCGGCCGGACCCGCTGGATGATGGCGGCGATTTGTCTCGCGGGCGCGTGCTCGCCGCCGCTGAGCTCATCGATGATCTCGCCCTGACGG
>JAWVZU010000171.1:0-8721 GCA_033722075.1 Lysobacterales bacterium | reverse complement strand
TCGGCGATGGTCATGGAATGCGTTTCCAGCCCGTTGCGTCTCGCCCGCTGCACGAAATGGAGGGTACCGGTTCCCATGACGATGTAGTGATCGGCTGGCGTCCACTGCGCGGCCTGATCGGCGAGCTGCTGGGACCGTTGCGGCCGGTCAAAGCGACAGTTGATCACCGCCATCAGCGTGCGTCCCTCGCGATGGGATTCGATCACGCTCTCCCAGATCATCGCCGTCGATTCGGGGTCGTTGGCTGCAAAGGCATTGACGAACAGGAGGCTGCGCCCGAAGAAGCTCACATCCAGCAGACGGGTCGCGCCCACCTCGGGCTCCAGCGCAATCATCCCCTCCAGCGCTTCTTCTGGATCGACGCCCAGTTCCTCACACACGGCCAGGGCCAGCGCGACGTTCTCGGCATGTTCGCGATACTTGAACTGCTGCAGACGATTCCGATCAACCGCCTCGACATCGTCTTCCGTCACCGCATGCACGCTGCTTCCTCGCGCCTCGGCCGCCGACTCGAAGACGTCCAGCCAACGCCGCTCGGCGGTGAAGAGCCGCTTTCCGAAGGGCGTCGATCCCGCCAGGGCGAGAGCGACGTCCCTTGCGGTCGGACCCATCACGTCCAGATGGTCGGCGCGGGCATTGGTGATGACACCATGGGTCGAGCGGACCATCAACCGCTCGGTAAGGTCCTGGTACGCCGGTTGCAGCGCCATGCACTCGATGACCGCGATTTCCGGTTCGAACACCCGCATCCGCCACAGCATCCGCATCTGTTCGATGATGTTCGGTTGTGCGGGGCGGTGAATCGGGAAGTCCAGGCCTTCCGGCGTCGTCAACGCCGCGAACGAACCTGTGGTCTTGGTACAGACGCGCTTGTCTCCGGCCCGCAATCCGGCGGCGATCAGGCGAGCGACACTGGTCTTGCCGCGCGTACCGTTCACGTGGATCCGGATCGGAATCTGCTTGAGAACCCGATTGTGGAACAGGGTTTCCAGGACCGCCAGCACCACAAGGAGAACCCACAGGCCTGCAATTACCGAGATGGTCAGGTAGACGGGCACCGCGGTCACCGAGTATTCAAGAGCATCGGAACGAGGATATCGGTTGAATGTTCCCTGATCCAGGCTCGGCGGCGCACGACAATCAGCAAAGTCTCAGCTTCTCGAACGACGAATCGACCACGCCTTCGACGGCCAGGGCGATTCGCCGGACCCTTCGATGCTGATCCTCGTCCGGCACGCAACCGACCATGCTCACCTTGCCGTCGCGAACGCCGATCTTCACATGGTGCGTATCCAGGCCCTCGGCATGGTCCAGCCTCTGGCTGATGAGCCGAAACAGCTCCTCGTCACTTCGGGATTCGATGGAAAAGACCAGGCGCTGCGAAAGCGGTCCCCATCCGAGATCCCGGTTCCACCCGCGAACATTCCAGCGGTACCGGCCACCGTTTTGCAACAATCCGGGCGGAAGCTTAAGCGTCGTCGTGCCCAGCGGGCGATCGTGCTCGACCTCGGAGTCGTAGATCAGGCGCCACTGCCCGCCGCGAAACTCACTCACGTAGAGTCCGTAGGCTTCCGCGTGATCGGCGGACTCCCAGTGAAAACTGAGATCCCGGGAATGGACGACCTCGCCATCCTCGCTGCCCGGCCGAAGCGGCGAAGGAATGCCCGGGTGCAATGCTCCAGGCTTCTGGTCCGGGGCGACCTTCTCTCCCGAACCCTCAGGCTGCCTGGCGGCGCAACCGGCCATCAGGACGAGCCCCGCTAGCGCCAGTGGCATGACAATCCTGCGACAGGTGACGGCGGAGCTTCCCACCGGATTTCGAGCCGGAAACAGTCCGATATTCATGTTGCATTGTGCCTCCTGTTTGCTTCCGAAGGGCGGCCGAACGCCTGGCCCTGTTCGTGAAATCGGGGCGCTGGACCCGGTCGGCTTTGTTTCGCCGATTCACAGCCACGAAGAGGCAAGCTCCGTGCCAATCTGGCAAAGCCTTCGGAAGTGCTGGTCGCAAGGATGATCAGTCCGGTTGAGTTGGTTGCCGGCCTGATCAGAACTCGATGGTGACCAGGTCGGAGCAGCGCCTGCGGTCTTCCTCGCAGACGCGATAGCCGAACCAGCCGCTTTGCTCGACGCGATCTTCATGGTTTCCATTGTTCGGCGCGTTGAAGTACCGCGCCCCACGGCCGTTGCGGGATCGCTCGATGGCGACAATCGGGCCCCTCACTCCGGTCCAGGTCAGGCTGACGATATTGCCGTCACCGTCCGGTCGCGTCATGGCCGCCAGCAGTATCTCCTCGGACGCCGGTCCCGTGGCTTCTGTCGACCCATTCCGAGAGGAAGGATTCCAGAGCACCCAGATCGTGCCGACCAGCATCGCCAGAACAGCCAGTCCGGCAGTCCACTGGGACCAACTGCCCTTCCCCTTCGCGGCAGCCTCGTCTGGAATGGGCATCGTCCTGGTCTTGAGCGTGGGGTCCACGAGTTCCTCCAGCGCCTCTTTGAGTTCCCGCGCGCTGGCGTAGCGGTCCTCGGGGTCTTTGGCCAGGCAACGGTGGACCAGGGGCTGCCAGTGCGCGCAATCCTCCGGCAGGTCCGGCGGCGGTTCCTCGATCTGCGCCAGGAGCGTATCGACCGCGGTCTTGCCTCGAAAGGGCAGACGGTTGGTGAGCAGCTTGAAGATCACGATCCCCAGGCTGTAGAGGTCCGCCCGTGGATCAACAGGCTCGCCCCGGGCCTGCTCCGGGCTCATGTAACGGGCGTTGCCGATGACCTGGCCCTCCTCGGTCAACCGCTCTGTGTCGCTCTCGCTGTAGGCTATGCCGAAATCGGCGATCAGCGGTTTGCCCTGGCTGTTGAGCAGGATGTTTTCCGGATTGATGTCCCGATGGACGATTCCCTGTTCGTGGGCATGGGCGAGCGCATCGCAGATTTCTGCAAGACACTCGACCAGATCCTCGTCCGTACGCCAGTCCAGCCAGTTGAGATCGCCGTGCTTCAGGAGGGGCATGGTGTAATACGGCTGGCCATTACTGGCCTTTCCGAAGTCGTAGATGCTGACGATCGACGGATGATCAAGGGCCGCAATGATGCGCACCTCGCGCAGGAAGCGTTCGACCCACCGTTCCGGGTCCTTCCCCCTGGGCTGGAGCAACTTCACGGCAACTCTCCGGTTCAGGGACAGTTGCTCGGCAAGGTAGATGGTGGCGAAGCCACCGCTACCGATCTCCTCGAGAATCCGGTAACCGGGGATCTCCATGAGCACCTCCGACGCTGAGGTATGACAATACCCTACTATGCCGCGCGCTCGCACGGGCCCTCCGGTCATCACCGCCAGAATCGCATCCTGGCTCGCTTCTTGCTGCCAGAAAACCGAGGGACGGGCCCACAAGGCCTTCCTCGACAACACTCAAACGGAGGAAAGACCATGAGTACGACCCAAATCACCCCCGGAGTTGTATCTAAGGCACTGAGCTTGGTGCTTTTTCTTGTGCTGGCCGCCCCGGCTCAGGCAGAAATGATCGGCACCGACGAAGCAATTGCCGCTGAGAGTCGCCTGGCAGATTCTGCAACGGTGATGCAATTTCTGACCCGGGAAGACGTGGCCGACCGCATGGAAGCCCTCGGGGTAGAACCTGACCTGGCCCAGGAGCGGGTCGCCATGCTGAGCGATGAAGAGGTGCGACACCTGGCGGAGCGGATCGAAAGTGATCCCGCCGGCGCCGATGTGATCGGCGTTCTCGGCGTCACCTTCCTGGTGCTGTTGGTTCTCGAATTTGTCGGAGTGATCGACATCTTCAGCTAGTCCGCCGGGAAATGGTCCACGATGAGCCACCAGGGAAGGAAAGCCGGGCCGCCCCATAGCCCGGATGTTGCACCGATTTCCGGAACTTGAATAAGGTCCTTAAGTGCCTGCTTTGAAAACACTATTTCCAAACTTGGAGCAAAATTGGTGCAATATTCGGGTTAGCGGGCTGCTTGCGCTTGTCGTCGTTGCGTTCGGCCTGCAAGGCTGCGCCACCTCGCCTGTGCTCGACCCCGCCGGCGAGCCAAGGCAGGTCGAACTCGACGACGTTCCGTTTTTTCCCCAGGAGGACTATCAGTGCGGGCCCGCTGCCCTCACGACGGTGCTTCATCACGCGGGGATCGATGTCCCATACCGGGACGTCGCGGATCGCACCTATTTGCCAAAGCGCCGCGGCAGCCTTCAGCTGGAGCTTCTCGCGGAGACGCGGCGGCATGGGCTTGTCCCCTATCCGCTGCCACCGGATCTGCAAAGCCTCATCGCCGAGATCAACGCTGCAAGGCCGGTACTGGTGCTCCAGAACCTGGGCCTGGGGTGGCTGCCAAAGTGGCATTACGCGGTGGTGGTCGGCTACGACCGCGCTGCAGACCAATTCACACTTCGATCCGGTAGAGAGCGACGCGTCCGCACGGGCGGCAACGAGTTCATGCGTACCTGGCGCCTGGCCGACCAATGGGCGATGGTGGTGCTTGGGCCGTCGGAACTCCCCGCCAGCCTCGAACCGAGGCGTTACCTGAAAGCAGTGAGCGCCCTGGAGGGCGCGGGCCGACTGGACTCGGCGGCAACAGCCTATGATCGGTTCCTGACGCGCTATCCGGAGGATGTCAACGGTTTGCTCGGCAGAGGGAACGTCGCCCTTCAGCAGGGTCGACGCCGGCAAGCCATGGACTTCTATACTCGGGCGCTCGCGGTGAATCCGGCCGCAAGTGCGGCCGGCAACAACCTGGCCTACGCTCTTCTGAAGATGGATCAGCCCTGCGCCGCGCGTGCGCAGATCCAGCAAACGCTGGCACTCGCTGCCAGCGATGATCCGCTACGGGAGGAGCTGATCGCAACGGCGCGGGAAATCGACGCCACCATTCCCTCGCCTTCCGACTGTCACGGGAACCCATGACCATCGAGTCCTGGCTCGTACTGATCGGCGTCATTCTCCTCGCCATGGGCATCACCGCGCAGTTCATGCGCAGGCTCCCGATCACCAATGCGATGGCCTACCTGGCAGTAGGCTTCATCATCGGGCCGACCTTTCTCCACCTGTTTCATTTCAATCCGCTGAAGGAATCGGCCATGCTCGAGAGGATCACGGAAATGGCCGTGATCCTGTCCGTGTTTACCGCGGGACTGAAGATGCCGGTACCGGTCGACCTGCGAGTCTGGCGCTATCCGCTGCTCCTGGGCATCGTCAGCATGGCGCTCACCGCAGCGCTCATCGCCGCCTTTGGCTATTACGCGCTGGGCCTGCCCCTGGGCGCGGCCGTGTTGCTCGGCGGCGTGCTGGCCCCCACCGATCCGGTGCTGGCACGCGACGTCCAGGTCCGGCACGCGGGTGATCGCGACCACCTGCGCTTCGGCCTGACCTGCGAGGCCGGCATCAATGATGGAACCGCCTTTCCGATCATCATGCTTGGCCTCGGCTTGCTGGGCTTGCACGGACTCGGCGGAGGCTGGCGCTGGGCACTGGTCGACGTCCTGTGGGCAACTTCTGCAGGGGTTGTCCTGGGCGTCCTGTGCGGCTGGTCGCTGGGCCGGATCGTGTGGGCCCTGCACCGCAGAAGCAGGCGGCTGCAACTCCTGGACAACTTCCTCGGACTGGGGCTCATCGCTCTGGTCTATGGCGCAAGTCTGCTGATTCACGCCTATGGTTTCATCGCCGTCTTCGCCGCGGCCGTTGCCCTCCGTCACACGGAATTCCAGGCGGCGAAGCGGTTGGCAGCCGATCTGGAACACGACGACGATGACCTGCCGACCACCGGCGTCATCGATCGATCGCTGCTATTCAAGGAGCAGCTGGAACATCTGTCGGAAATCGTGCTGATCCTGATCATCGGCGGCACGCTCTTCCTGAATTCCTGGAACTGGCCCGGCGTCCTGTTGGCCGTATTTGTATTTCTCGTGGCCCGACCGCTGGGTGTCTGGATGGCATCGACAATCTCCACAGAACCACCGCGGGTTCGCCTGCTGACCGCGTGGTTCGGGATCCGGGGCATCGGATCACTCTACTATCTCATGTATGCGATCGAGCATGGCCTGTCAGAGGCCCTGGGCCTGGAACTCATTCAACTGGTCCTGGTGGTGGTAACGCTTTCCATCCTGGTTCACGGCGTGAGCGTGAAGCCGCTGATGAGGCGCTATCAGCGAGCCGTAGAAAACGATCGATCCGAGCCCTCCGCAGCGGCCGAACGGAAGGTAGTCGTTCCCGGAAGCTGACTCAGCCGCTGTCGGCTTCGAACCTTTCCACGGCAAGGGCCCCGAACTGATCGGCCGGCATGGGTTCTCCGAGCAACATGCCCTGAACCCGATGACACCCGAGCTCAGCGAGCAGCTCCAGCTGCTCCTGTCGTTCCACCCCCTCCGCGATCACGTCGACTCCCAAGCCTTCTGCCATCGCGATGATCGCGCTGGTCAGGCGCAACCCGTCCTGGTCATGGGGGAGCCGTTCGATGAACGAGCGGTCCATCTTGAGCGTACTGACCGGGAACCGGTGCAGATAGTTGAGGGAGGAATATCCGGTGCCGAAATCGTCCAGGCTCAGGCGTAATCCCAGCTGGGTCAATTCGGTCATCGTCTCCAGGGCCGATTCGGAATCGGTGATCAGCGAGGTCTCCGTGATTTCGATGATGAGTTGGCCCGGCGCAACGCCGTGGCGCTCGATCGCAGCGCGCACCTCCTCGACGAGATTGGGGGCCCGAAAGCGCTGCGCGGAAATATTGATCGACAGCGTCAGATCACCATGGCCCGCCTCTCCCAGGGCGGCAAGCTCACGGCAACCCTGATTGATGACCCAGTCGTCGATCCGATCGATCAGACCCAGTTCCTCCGCGATCGGGACGACCTCCCCCGCCGCGAGCACCCCGTATTCGGGCGTATGCCAGCGCAGCAGCGCTTCAGCGCCCACGATGCGGGCGTCTCGCATTCTCACCTGCGGTTGCAGGTAAAGCTCGAACTGACCTTCCTTCAACGCGCTGGGAATGATGCTGCGCATGGACAACAGGCGCCGCACACGGGCATTCATTTCCTCAGCGTAGAAGTGATAGCGACCACGTCCATCCGCCTTGGCGGAATACATGGCCGCATCGGCATTACGCAGCAGCTCCCGCGTGTCCGTGCCGTCTTCCGGCGTACAGGCAATGCCGATGCTCGCGCTCACCGGAACTTCGTGTCCTTCGATGAGAACCGGTTTCTGGAGAATCTCCAGCAGCTTCTTACCCAGGCTGGCCGGGTCCTCCGGATGAGTCATCTCCTCTACGGCCACGACGAATTCATCGCCGCCAAGGCGCGCGACCAGATCGCTCTCCCGCACGGTCCGCTCGAGTCGGCCGGCGACGGTTTTCAGCAATTCATCACCCGCCTGGTGGCCCAACGAGTCGTTGACCTCCTTGAAGTTGTCCAGGTCGATGAAGAGGAGGCCGACCCGCGTCGAGTTGCGCCTGGCACGGGCCAGCACCTGGCTGAACTGCTCCTCGAAGAGAGTGCGATTGGGCAGCCCGGTGAGGGTATCGTGGTGCGCGAGGAAATCGAGTTCTTCCTGATACTCCCGTTGCGCCGTTACGTCGGCGCAATAGCCTTCTACAGTCTGTCTTCCCGTCGAGTCCGTGACGACCTTTGCTCGGGTCATGACCCAGCGCAGTTCGTTTTTCGCACCAAGCACCCGATGTTCCAGCAGGATCTGGTCTTGCCGCTCACCGTCCCGAAGGGCGCGCAAGGTACGCTTTCGGTCGGCGGGATGAACGATCTCGGTGAAACCCATGCCGGTCAGACTGTCCGGATCGTACCCCACCAGGTCCAGTGCACCCTCGCTGACGAATTCAAAATCGAAGCACGGCTCACCCGACAGCCTGAAAACCATGCCGGGCAGGTTCGACATCAAAGCGGCCAGGCGTCGTTGCCCCGAATCGATCCTCGCCTCCAGGCGGCGGTTTTGGCGGCGCGTTTCGGCCTCGGCCAACTCGCGACGGACCGCTGACGGCAAACGGCCCAGCCGGTCCTTGAGCACGTAGTCGTTTGCACCGGCCTTGATCAGTTTGACGGCGTTCTGTTCGCCGATCTTGCCGCTCACCAGGATGAAGGGAATATCCGGATCAAACTCCCGCAGGAGTTCCAGCGCGCTTCCGGCATCGAACTTCGGCATGGAGTGGTCAGACAGGACGACGTCGACAGGCTCCCGTTTTAGAGCCTCAATAAACTCTTCGCGGCATTCGACCCGCACGGCCTTGACCTGCAGACCATCCGCCTCGAGACGGAGGACATTCAGTTCGGCATCGTCTGCCGAGTCTTCGACCAGAATGGCGTGAATCTCAGTGATCACGGTCCCCCCTCTGGCCAGGAGTCTCGTTCAGGCCAAGCCAGTAGTGCTGGATTCGCTCGATAGCGCTGCTGAATTCACCGAAGTCCACGGGCTTCTTTATGAAGCTGTTTGCACCCAGGGCGTAACTCCGTTCGAGATCCTCGACGCGGGCCGAGGAAGTCAGCATGACCACCGGGAGATAACGCGTACGCGAGTCGCTACGTAACGTCTCCAGCACGTCCAGACCGCTCACACCGGGCAGCTTGATGTCCAACAGAACGACCTTGGGCAGTGCCCCCTTGCGCTGCTCAGCGTACTCGCCCTCCGGCAGGAGATAGCGCAATGCCTCTTCGCCGTCGCGAGCCAGTCTCAAACGATCCGCCACTCCTGTCCGGCCGAAAGCCAGCAGGGCGAGTTC
>JAWVZU010000170.1:0-8775 GCA_033722075.1 Lysobacterales bacterium | reverse complement strand
GGATGTTGGAGGTCTCGCGGATCGGGAAATAGCCCTGGTTCACCGAGCCGTGGCGCCGTGCCAGGTACGGCCGTCGCTCTGCCTCCGGAATGGTCTCGAAGAACTCGACGACCTTCCGGTCTGCGTTTGCGTAGAGCGCCGGATCGACGCCGTGACCCACCAGGATGGCGAACCCGATTCTTTCCAGCGCCGCGCCGAGCTGTTCGGCGAAGGCCCGCTTTCCTTCCTCGCTACCCTCAAGGAACGGGCGCATGTCGCAGATCCGGATCTCGAAGTCGTCGTCGAACGCTTCGTCTTCCGCCTCGGACAGGCGGTAGGACTGCGCCTTGCGGACCTGCTCGTAGCGGCGGAACTCCTGGTTGACTGCGTCGACGCCGCGTTCCTTGCGGGACTGATTGGGATCGGTCACGACTGGATACTCTCGATGATGTAACCAATCAGGATAGCGAGCAGCACGCCGGGGATCACCCATCGGAACCAGAAAAACGCGAACGACCGCAGCGTGATCGGCAGCCATCCGGTCGCCGACGCTTCCAGCTCGGCCCGTCCCAGGCCCCAGGCCACGGCGATCACGGCGATGGAAGCGCCGAGCAGTTGCAGGCCCGAGCCGAAGATCAGGTCCAGGATGCCGATCAGCGACGGCACCAGTGCACTGGGCAGCATCAGGGCAGCCTCGACGACTCCGACGAGCACCAGCGCGCCGGTCGCCGAGATACCGGGGATCCGCTCGGCCGCCCCGACGCCGACGTGGAGCGCGGCAATCGCGGACAGAAACGCCATCAGGGTCAGTGCCACCAGAAACGCGGAACCGACCACGCGGCCCAGCGGCATCACCGCAAAGAGTTCGGGAAGCGTGTGGAAGACCAGCGCCGGGCCGGCGGCCAGGTCCAGGCCGAAGACCAGCACCGCCGGGACGATGAACAGGCCGGCCAGCAGGGCGGCAGCGACATCGGTGATGCCGGTAAGTACGGCCTGGCGGGGAATCCGTTCGTTGGCCTGAAGGTGCGTGCCGTAGATCACCATGAGCGTGCCCCCGACGCCGAGGGAAAACAGCGCCTGGCCGGCGGCGGCGTAAAGCTCCGTCGGGCCGATCCTGGAAAAATCCGGTTTCAGGAAAGTGGTCAGCTGGGAGAGGGCACCGGGCAAGGTCAGTGTGTGGAACACCAGGTAGATCACGACGACCCCGAACAGCGGTACGAAGGCGCGGCTGACCGACTCGATCCCGCGGTGCAGTCCCCGGTGCAGTGTCCACAGGCCGGCCAGGAGAATCGCCAGAGCGCAGCCGTACTGCAGCAGGCGGTTTGTCAGGCCGGCCTGGAAGTCCGGCTGGGTCGCGTCCGAAAAGCCCGGCCACGCCGAAAAGGCGGTGGTGTAGAGCATGTTGCCGATGACCACCATGTAATAGGAATCGGCGACCAGGATTCCGATGACCAGGAAGATGCCGAGTCCGCGGCCGAATTTGCCGAATACCTGTCCCAGCGCCCCGATGGTCTCCGAGCGCGTCGATCGCCCGAGAGTCCACTCGGCCATGAGCACCGGAATGGCGAAAAGCGCCATCAGGAGCAGGTAAAGGAACAGGAAGGCGCTGCCGCCGTAGCTTCCCATCATGTACGGGAAGCGCCAGACATTGGCCAGCCCGATGGCCACGCCGGCCATGGTCAGCAGCGTGGTCAGCCGGTTCGAGAAGAGCGCACCGGTGAGGGTCGAGTCCCGGCGGTCAGCCATGGATCCAGGGCGGCCTGTGGATGTTGAAGTGATCCAGTTCCAGTTCCTGCGGAGAAGGCGCCCGCAGTGAGTCGTCCCCGATCACTGCGGTTCCGCTGAGGCGGTCGTACCAGGCGCGGCGGTAGGGGTTGCGCAGCAGCATGAAGAAGCCGATGCCGCAGAGCAGCGCGGACGGCCAGGCGCTCAGGTAACGCAGCAGGCTTCGCCCCACGCCGGGCCGGCCTCCGTCGGCAAAGGCGACCACGCGGCTGGAAAGCAGCCAGTCACCCGGGGTCGCCCCGGCCAGGCCCCAGCCGAAGACGTGCCAGAGGACATGGAGCGGAACGAGGACGACAACGAAGAAGGTCTGGACGAGCAGCTGGACTTCCCGAGGATCGATGTCCTGCGGATTCTCGAGCTCTTGCAGTGCCTGCAATTGTCCGGCAAATAGCGCGGCGCCCAGGAGCGAGGCAAGCAGGAGGATCAGCAACTGGTCGACGATCAGCGCGGTCAGCCGGAACATGACGCCGATGAACTCGACACGCTCCTTCTCCGGCCCGGACGCTGCCGCTGTCACGGGGCGGCTCGCAGGATCGGATGCAGAACTTCGCCCCGGCCATCGATGTTCGGGTTCGGCTGGATGCCCAGCAGTTCCGCCACCAACGGATAGATATGGACATTTTCGAACGCCGGGATGCGTTTACCGGACCGTATTCGCGGGCCCCAGGCCAGGAAGATCCCGTGCATGATCGGATCGACCGGCCGGTAGCCGTGCGTGGCGGCAATCGCCTCGTCGTGGTGCCGGGCCTCGAGCACGACCCCCGTTCCGGGCGTGCCGAGCACCAGCATGTCCGGCGCGCGGTGCGAACCGTTCAGACTGGTCCAGTCCGGATAGTCCCCACGGGTGATCACCTCCAGCCCCGTATCGCGCCGGATCTGTTCGGCATAGCGTCCAAGCGGAGAGACATCTTCGAACCACATGGAGACGAAGGCGCTGCGGTTGAATTGCCGGAGCGGCCGAATCGGCGGCGCTGGCACTGTCACATAGCGCTCCACGTCGGCCATCCCGTGATCGGAGACCAGGATGAGGTGAACCCGGTCGCGAACCGCAGGCCTGGCTTCGATCCCGTCGAGAAGCCTGCCGAGCATCCGGTTCACGTGCTTGACCGCGTCCTGGACCTGATCCGACAGCGCGCCGTGGCGATGGGCGGCCGTGTCGACGGCTGAAAAATAGAGCATGATCAGCCGGGGCCTGGAGGCTTCGGGCCGATCGAGCCACTCGAGCACCGTATCGACCCGCTGCGCGTTCGGGATGTTCTCGTCGTACTCGCGCCAGTCCTTGGGCTGCACACCATGAATCGGCGCTTCGGAACCGACCCAGAAGAATGCCGCGGTGTTGATGCCCTGGAGCTCGGCAGCCACCCAGATGGGTTCGGCTTCGTACCAGGTCCCGTCGGACACGATATCCGGGTCGCGCAGGGTGAAGACTTTATCCCGGTCGCGGTCGTAGAAGACGTTGTCCACGATCCCGTGCTTCCCGGGGCGTACGCCGGTAGCGATGCTGAGGTGGTTGGGGAAGGTCTTGCTCGGAAAGACCGGGATCAGTCCGTCGGCTCGGGCGCCTTCCCGGGCGACCCGCTGGAAATGGCTGGCGTTGAAGCGGTCGAAGTAATCGTGACGAAAGCCGTCAAAGGAGATCATCACGACGATCGCTTCCGACCGGTCGGCGGCCGGCGCGGCCGCTGTGGCCAGCAGCAGCAGGAAGCCGATCAAGCGACCGGCGCGTGGTGGCTCCTCAGAACGCACTTCCAAACTCTTTCCGGTAGCGATTCCGGAAGCTGTCCAGGTCGATCCGGTGGCCCTGTGGCGCATCGTGCTCGATCTTGATGGCGCCCATCAGCGACGCGATCCGACCCGTCGTTTCCCAGTCCAGGCCGTTGGTCAGGCCATAAAGAAGACCGGCGCGATAAGCGTCGCCGCACCCGGTGGGATTGGACAGCCGGGCCGGCTTGGCGGTGGGAATGTCGATCGTGCCGTCTTCGGTATGTATGCGGGAACCCTCTCCGCCGCGGGTGACGATGAACGCCTCGACGTGGCGGGTGATCTCGGCATCGTCGAAGCCGGTCTGCTTCTTGATCAGTTCGGACTCGTAGTCGTTGACCGCCAGGTAGTCCGCCTGCTCGATGAAGCGCTTGAGTTCCTCCCCGTTGAACAGCGGCAGCGCCTGGCCCGGGTCGAAGATGAAGGGAATACCCAGGTCGGTGAACTCGCGCACCCGCTGGAGCATCGCGTCACGCCCGTCCGGGGCGACGATGGCCAGGTCGATCCCCTCGGCGCTGTCGATGGTGATGTCCTGCGAGCGCATCATCGCACCCGGATGGAAAGCGGTGATCTGGTTATCGTCCATGTCCGTGGTGATGAACGCCTGCGGCGTGTACAGGTCGTCCAGCTGACGGACGAAGCGGCGCGAAATGCCCAGGCTTTCGAGCCGGTCACGGTAGGGCCCGAAGTCCTTCCCGACGGCGGCCACCGGCAGCGGCTCACCGCCCAGCAGCTTGAGGTTGTAGGAGATGTTGCCGGCGCAGCCGCCGAAGTCCCTCCGCAGCTCCGGCACCAGGAACGACACGTTCAGCATGTGGACCTTGTCGGGGATGATGTGGTTCTTGAAGTGGTCCTCGAACAGCATCAGATAGTCGTACGCCAGGGAACCGCAAATCAGCACTGCCATCAGCTTTTTCTCTTGTCCAGTTCTTCGATCAGGAGTTCACGGACCGCATCTGGATTGGCCCGACCCCGGGTGGCCGCCATGACCTGCCCGACGAAATAGTTGAATACCTTGTCCTGCCCCGACAGGTACTGCTCGATCTGGGTTTCGCTGCGCTCCAGCACTTCCGCCACCTGCCGCGTGAGCGCGTCGGCATCCGTGATCTGGGTCAGGCCCCGGGCCTGGATGATCGCATCGGCGTCCCCCTCGCCCGCCAGCATGGCTTCGAACACCTGCTTGGCGATCTTGCCGGAAATGGTGCCATCGTCGATCCGGGCCAGCAATCCGGCAAGATCCTGGGGCGACACCGGGCTGGCTTCGACACCAAGATCGCGCTTCTTCAATCCCCCGACCAGCTCCACCAGGACCCAGTTCGCGGTGATCTGCGGATCGGCCTCGACGTGGGCCCGAACCTGGTCGAAATAGTCGCCGAGCGCCGGTTCCCCTGCAAGCGTCACCGCGTCGGCCCGGGCCACGCCCAGGTCGATCAAACGCTGCTTGCGCGCATCGGGCAGCTCGGGCATCGAACGGCGGGCCGATTCCAGGATCGTCGTATCGATGGGTATGGGAAGAAGATCCGGATCGGGAAAGTAACGATAGTCCTCGGCCTCTTCCTTGCCGCGCATCGAGCGGGTCTCGTTCTTGTCCGGATCATAGAGACGGGTTTCCTGGACCACGTCCTCGCCGCTCACCCGGCGGTGGATCTGGCGGTGGATCTCGAACTCGATGGCGCGTTCGACGAAGCGGAAGCTGTTGATGTTCTTCAGCTCGACCCGGGTCCCGAAGGTCTCGCTGCCGGCGGGGCGGATCGACACGTTGGCATCGCAGCGAAAAGAGCCCTCGGCGAGGTTGCCGTCGCAGATGCCCAGATAACGCACCAGCGTATGAAGCTTGCGCATCGCCAGCCCCGCTTCCCGGGGGCTGCGCAGGTCCGGGGCCGTGACCACCTCGAGCAGCGGCACGCCGGCGCGGTTCAGATCGATGCCGGTCTTGCCCCGGAATCCCTCGTGCACCGACTTGCCCGCGTCCTCCTCGAGATGGGCACGGATGAGCCGGATCCGCTTGCTGGTGCCCTCGTCGGTGTCGATTTCGAAGTGGCCGCCGGAGACGATCGGGCGATCGTACTGGCTGATCTGGTAGCCCTTGGGCAGGTCGGGGTAGAAGTAGTTCTTGCGCGCGAAAATGGACCGGTCCGTGATCTCGGCATCGACGGCCAGACCGAACTTGACGGCCATTTCCACGGCGCTCCGGTTCAGCACCGGGAGCGTACCGGGAAGACCGGCATCCACCCAGTCGACCTGGCTGTTGGGCCGGGCGCCGTAGGCGGTCGGGGCCGGTGAGAAGATCTTGCTGTGGGTCGCGAGCTGGACATGAAGCTCCAGCCCGATGACCGACTCCCAGTTGGCTGCCGGCCTCATCGGGGCTCGCTCCGGTGCCAGTCGGTTCGCTGCTGGAGGCTGTGCGCGGCGCAAAGCAACCGGGCCTCGGAAAAGTGGGGTCCGATGAGCTGCAGCCCCACCGGCAGTTCCCGGACCATGCCGGCCGGGAGCGAGATGGCCGGCAGTCCGGCGAGATTGACCGCCACCGTATTGATGTCGGAGTGATACATGGCGATCGGGTCGGCGGATTTTTCGCCGATACGGAAGGCAACGTTCGGCGCGGTCGGTGCCGCGAGCAGGTCGACTTGCTCAAAGACGCCGGCAAAATCGTCGGCAATGACCCGGCGCATCTTCTGGGCCGCACCGTAATACTGGTCGTAATAGCCGGTCGACAGCGCGTAGGTGCCGGTGAGGATGCGGCGTTTTACCTCGGGGCCGAAGCCCTCGGCACGGGTCCGCTCATAGAGATCCTGCAGGCTCCGCGGCGCGTTGCAGCGATGGCCGTAGCGCACGCCGTCGTAGCGGGACAGGTTGGACGAAGCCTCGGCAGGCGCCAGCACGTAATAGGCGGCGATCGCCTCGTTGCAGCGGGCGAGCGACACGTCGACCAGTCGGGCCCCGGCCCGCTCCAGCTCGTCACAGGCGGCGCACACCTGGTCTGCCACGTCCGCGTCGACGTGGTCGCCCCAGTAACCGGCCGGCAGGCCGATGGTCAATCCTTCAAGCGAACCGCCCAACTCGCCTGCATAGTCCGGGACCGGCTCGTGCGCGCAGGTAGAGTCGCGTGCATCGGCGCCGGCCATGGCCTGCAGGACCAGGGCGCAATCCTCCGCACTGCGCGCCAGCACGCCGGCCTGATCCAGGCTCGAGGCGTAGGCGATCATCCCGAAGCGGGACACGCGTCCGTAGGTGGGCTTCAGACCGGTGATCCCGCACAGCGCAGCCGGCTGGCGGATCGATCCGCCGGTGTCGGTGCCGGTTGCCGCGGGGGCCAGCCCGGCGGCCACGGCGGCTGCCGACCCGGAGGAGGAACCGCCCGGCACACGTTTCGGATCCCACGGGTTGCGGGTGGGACCGAAATAGCTGTTCTCGCCGCTGGAGCCCATGGCGAACTCGTCCATGTTGGTCTTGCCCAGCGGGACCGCTCCAGCGGCGGCGAGGCGCGCCGTGGCGGTTGATTCGTAGGGCGCGACAAAGCCCTCGAGCATGCGGGATCCGCAGGTGGTGAGATCGCCGCGGGTGCAGAAGATGTCCTTGTGGGCCAGCGGAATTCCGGTGAGCGGTCCGGCATCGCCGCCGGCAATGCGCTGGTCGGCCGCCCGCGCGGCCTCCAGGGCACGTTCCGCGGTGACCGTGATGAACGCATTCAGCTCCGCATCATGCTCGGCAATGCGAGCCAGGCACGTCTCGGTCAGCTCGACGGAACTGAACTCGCCTTGGTCCAGGGCCTCCCGGAGCGCCCTGATGCCGCCGTCGCCGATCATTCGATGACCTTGGGCACCAGGAAGAGGCCGTCGCTTTCGGCGGGCGCGCCGGCCATCAGGGCATCGGTTCCGGCCGCCGGCCGGGCCTCATCGCTGCGCAGCGGCTGCAACAGGTCCAGGGGATGATGCATCGGGGGAAGGTCCGGCAGCTCCGCCTCATGGAGCTGCGACACCATCTCCAGCAGCCGGCTGAAGTGCTCGCGCTGTTTCTCCGTCTCGTCCTCGGAAAGGGCGATACGGGCGAGCCTGGCGGTATGGGCGACGGTTTCCTTGTCGATGTGGTGCATGGCTGCGGTTCCCCGCCCGCGGAAAAGCTTGGAATCATGCAGGATGGGAAAAGCCAAGTAAACCCGCGCGATTGTCACTAATGTCTTGAACCCGGATCGACGCGCTTGCTACATTAGCCCGCTTGTCGGCGCCCCTCCGGTACAGCCCGCTCGCGCCCTCCCAAGGATTGGTTGATAGGCATCATGGTTTTAAAGCGGTTACGCGGTCTTTTTTCGAACGACCTTTCCATTGATCTCGGTACGGCAAACACGCTCATCTACGTTGCCGGCCAGGGGATCGTTCTCAATGAACCCTCGGTGGTCGCAATCCGTCAGGACCGCGGTCGCGGCTCCAAGTCGGTGGCGTCGGTCGGCGCCGAAGCCAAACGCATGCTGGGCCGCACGCCGGGGAACATCAAGACCATCCGGCCGCTGAAGGACGGGGTCATCGCCGATTTCACGATGACCGAGGAGATGCTCCAGCACTTCATCCGCAAGGTGCACAAGAGCCGCATGTTGCACCCCAGCCCACGAGTACTCATCTGCGTGCCCTGCGGTTCGACCCAGGTCGAGCGCCGGGCCATTCGTGAATCCGCCGAGGGCGCCGGCGCGCGCGAGGTCTTCCTGATCGAAGAGCCTATGGCGGCCGCGATCGGTGCCGGCATACCGATCCACGAGGCACGCGGTTCCATGGTCCTGGACATCGGCGGAGGGACGTCCGAAGTGGCGGTCCTGTCGCTCAACGGCATCGTCTATTCCGATTCGGTGCGGATCGGGGGTGACCGCTTCGACGAGGCCATCATCAATTACGTCCGTCGCAACTACGGGACCCTGATCGGAGAGGCGACCGCCGAGCGCATCAAGATGGAAATAGGCTGCGCCTATCCGTCGTCCGACGTGCGCGAGCTGGAAGTATCGGGGCGCAATCTGGCCGAGGGCGTGCCGCGCGTCTTCACCATCAACAGCAACGAGATCCTGGAAGCGTTGCACGAGCCGTTGATGGGCATCGCGGGCGCACTCAAGAACGCTCTCGAGCAGACGCCGCCGGAGCTCTGCGCCGACGTGGCGGAGCGCGGCATCGTGCTCACCGGCGGCGGCGCGTTGCTGCGGGATCTCGATCGCCTGCTCATGGAGGAAACGGGTCTGCCGGTGCTCATCGCCGAGGACCCGCTCACCTG
>JAWVZU010000169.1:0-8792 GCA_033722075.1 Lysobacterales bacterium | reverse complement strand
GCCCGGCAGAAATTTTTTCTTCTGCTCTTCGGTGCCGTACCGGATGATGTAGGGCACGGCGATATCCGAGTGCAGGCCCCAACCGATCCCGCTCAAACCGAAGCGGGCGATCTCTTCCGTCACCACGATGTTGCATCGGAAGTCCAGCCCCGGCCCACCATATTCCTCGGGAACGGTCGGGCTGAGGAAACCCTGCTCACCGCCCTTGGTCCAGAGCGAGCGGTCCACCTGTCCGGCCTTTTCCCAGGCGTCATGGTAGGGAACGGCCTCCTGCTCGAGAAAGCCGCGTACCGCATCACGGAGCATCTCGTGCTCCTCTTCGAACAACGTCCGCGGGATCATGCGCTCACCTCCGCATCGCTGAAGGGACGATTGCGCTCCGCCCGGTCCCGCAGCGACTGCGGAACCCGGAAGCGGTCGCCGTAACGCTCGGCGAGCTCATCCGCCCGTGCAACGAACTCGGCAAGCCCGTACTGGTTGATGAACTGCAGGGCGCCGCCGGTCCAGGGCGGGTAGCCGATGCCGAAGATCGATCCGATATTCGCGTCCCGAACCGCCCGCAGAACCTGCTCGTCCATGCACCGCACCGTTTCGACCGCCTCGATGAACAACAGCCGTTCCTTCACGTCGGTCAGCGGAATATCCGCAGTGCCGGAATTGAAGCGCTCCCGCAGTCCCGGCCAGAGGTGCTTCTTTCCGCCCTCTGGATACTCGTAGAAGCCGGCACCGGCGGCCTTGCCCGGACGCTCGGCCTCCAGCATGGCGTCGACGACCGCATCGCCGGGAGCGGGCTCATAGCGATGGCCCTCGGCTTCCAGGTCCTTGATGGTCTGTGCCCGGATCTTGCTCACCAGGGTCATAGAGACCTCGTCGGTGACGGCCAGGGGCCCGACCGGACACCCAGCCAACGCGGCGGCGTTTTCGATGGTTGCCGGCTCGACGCCCTCGCCCAGCATGGCCAGGCCTTCCTGACAGAACGTGCCGAAGACCCGCGAGGTGAAGAACCCGCGGCTGTCGTTGACCACGATCGGCGTCTTGCCGATCTGCAGCACGAAATCGTAGGACCGGGCCAATGTTTGATCATTGGTCTCCTCGCCACAGATGATCTCGACCAGGGGCATCTTCTCCGCCGGCGAAAAGAAGTGCAGCCCGATGAACTGCCCCGGCCGCTTCGAGGCCCGGGCCAGGCCGGTGATCGGCAGGGTCGAGGTGTTGGAAGCAAAGACAGCGTCATCGCCGAGCACCGCCTCGGTTTCCTCCGTGACCGTGGCCTTGAGGCTCCGATCCTCGAACACCGCCTCGATGACGAGATCGCAGCCGGCCAGGTCGTCCACGCTTCCGGTCGGTTGGATACGCCCCAGGATCTCGTCCTTCTGGGCTTCGCTCATGCGCCCTTTCGACACCCGCTTTGCGAGAACCTTCTCGCTGTAGGCCTTGCCCCGCTCGGCACGCTCCTGGTCGACGTCTTTCAGGACCACCTGCAGTCCTCGCCAGGCGCTGGTGCAGGCAATTCCCGCACCCATCATGCCGGCGCCGAGAATGCCCAGTTTTTCGACCTTGCGGTGCGCAAAGCCGTCCGGTCGGCCGGCCCCTTTTTTGATCTCGTTGAGCTGGTGCCAGAAGGTCCCAATCATGTTCTTGGAAACCTGCCCCACGGCCAGCTCGGTGAAGTAGCGGCTCTCGATCCGCGTCGCCGTGTCGAAGTCCACCTGGGCCCCTTCAACGGCCGCGCACATGATCGCTTCAGGCGCCGGCATCACACCGCCGGTCTTCTGCTTGAGCATGGCCGGCGCAATGGCCAGCATCGGCGCGAGCTTTGGTGAGGTCGGCGTGCCGCCGGGCATCTTGTAGCCGCGCTGATCCCACGGCTGCTCGGACTGCGGATTGGCTTCGATCCAGCGCTCGGCTGCCGGCACCAGTTCCTCGTCGGAATCCACCAGTTCGTGGATCAGTCCCAGCTGCTTGCCCTCGGCCGGTTTGAACTGCTTGCCCTCCATCAGGTAGGGGAACGCATTCTGCAACCCCAGCAGGCGGGACATGCGAATCACGCCCCCGGCACCGGGAAGCAGGCCCAGCGTCACTTCCGGGAGGCCGAGCTTGATCTTGCCGGAATCCACAGCAATCCGCGCATGCGACATTAGGCAAAGCTCCCAGCCCCCGCCCAGCGCGTGGCCGTTGATGCAGGCCACCACGGGTTTGCCCAGGGTCTCGATGCGGCGCATGCAGGCCTTGGATTCTTCCAGCCCGGCGAAGAACTCGTCGACGTTGTCGCGGTTGATCCGGATCAGCTCGTCCAGGTCCCCGCCCGCAAAGAACATGCTCTTGGCGGAGCGCAGGATGACGCCCTTCAGGTCGGGCTCTGCGGCGAGCTGTTCGGCGGCTTGCGCGAAGTCCGCGTGGAACTCGGCATTCATGGTGTTGGCATTGCCGCGCGCGTCGAAGACCAGATGAACGATGCCGTCGTCCTGTTTCTCGTAGCGAATGGAATTCATCCCTGATCCTCCTCAAACGGTCTCGATGATGGTGGCGATGCCCATGCCGCCGCCCACGCAAAGCGTGACCAGGCCACGCTTCAGCTCCCGGGCTTCGAGCTCATCCAGCAAGGTGCCGATGAGCATCGCCCCGGTTGCGCCCAGGGGGTGACCCATGGCGATGGACCCGCCGTTGACGTTGACCTTCTCGTCCGGCACCGAGAGCTCTCGCTGGAAGCGCATGACCACCGCCGCAAAGGCCTCGTTGACCTCGTACAGGTCGATGTCTTCAGGGCTCAGGCCGGCCAATTTGAGCGCCTTGCGCGCCGCCGGTGCCGGACCGGTCAGCATGATGGTCGGGTCGGTCCCGACAACCGCCGTAGCCAGCACCCGGGCGCGCGGCGTCAGGCCCAGCTGCCTGCCCATCTGCTCGCTGCCCAGGACCAGCGCCGCTGCCCCGTCGACGATGCCCGAGGAATTGCCCGCGGTATGGACATGAGAGATGCGCTCGACCTGCGGGTACCGCTCCCGCGCCACCGCATCGAATCCCATCTCGCCCGGCTGCTGGAAGGAAGGCTTGAGGCCGGCCAGCCCTTCCATGGAACAATCCGGCCGGACCAGCTCGTCCCTGTCGAGGATGCTAATCCCGTTCCGATCCATGACCGGCACCACGGATCGACCGAAACTGCCCCGCTGCCATGCGGCGGCCGCCTTGCGGTGGGAATTCACCGCGAACTCGTCAAGGGCCTCCCGGTCATATCCATCGAGGGTCGCGATCAGGTCGGCGCCGATCCCCTGCGGAATGAAGCCCATGTGCAGGTTGGTCTCCGGGTCCAGTGCCATGGCGCCACCGTCGTAGCCCATGGGAACCCGCGACATGGACTCCACGCCGCCGGCCACCACCAGCTGCTCCCAGCCCGAGGCCACCTTCATGGCGGCCAGGTTCACCGCTTCCGCTCCGGAGGCGCAGAAGCGGTTGAGGGTGAAGGCCGGGACATCGTCGCCCCAGTCCGCCATGGCGACCGCGCTCTTCGCCACGCAGGCACCCTGGTCGCCGATCTGGGTGACGCAACCCATGACCACGTCATCGACGAGTTCCGGGTCGAAATCATGGCGTCCCCGCAACTCGGTCAACAGGCCGCTCAGCAGCGTGACCGGCTTGACTTCGTAGAGGGCGCCCTTGGCTTTGCCGATGCCGCGCGGCGTGCGCACGGCGTCATAGATGAATGCGTTTTCTGACATAGGTCCTTCTCTTGGTGGGCCGGTTCAGTCGAACCGGCGACGCAGGTAGTTGAGTAGATCGATCTGCGTGATCAATCCGAGAAAGCGGCCGTCGTCCATGACGATGGCGACCTTTCCGCCATCGAAGATGGGCAGGAGTTCCTCCAGCGGGGCATCGACCCCGACATGATCGAGGTCCCGGGTCATCGCGCTGGAAACGGGATCCTGAAAGCGATCGTGGTCTTCGTAGACCGCCATCAGCACGTCGGATTCGTCAATGATGCCAACCAGTTCGTCGTCGTCCACCACCGGCAACTGGGAAACGTCGTAGAGCTTCATCCGCCGATAGGCGTTGGTCAGCGGCTCATCCGAGCGGACGACCACCGTGTCATGCTGCCAGTAGGGCCGCATGATCAGATCGCGCAGGTCCCCGAAATGGCGTCGCTCCAGGAATCCGTTGTCCAGCATCCAGTAGTCGTTGTACATCTTCGACAGGTACTTGTTGCCAGTGTCGCAAACGAAGGTCACGACACGCCGGGGCTCGCTCTGAGCCCGGCAAAAGCGCAGCGCCGCCGCGACCACCGTTCCCGTAGACGATCCGCCCAGGATACCCTCCCGCCGCAGCAATTCCCTTGCGGTGTCGAAGCTCTCCTGGTCGGAGATGGCGTAGGCGCGTTCGACACGCGAGAAATCGCTGATGGGCGGCAGGAAGTCCTCGCCGATGCCTTCGACCATCCAGGAACCCCCCTTGTCGGTCAGATTGCCCTCGTTGATGTACTCGGTGAGGATCGAGCCCACCGGGTCGGCGACGATCAGCTTCACCTCCGGCGCATGCTCCCCGAAATAGCGGGACAGCCCGGTCATCGTTCCGCTGGATCCCACCCCGAAGACGACGGCGTCCAGCCGGCCTTCCATCTGCTCCCAGATCTCCGGCGCGGTGGTGCGGGCATGCGCTTCGGGGTTCGTCGGATTGCCGAACTGGTTGATGAAGAATCCGTTCTCCGTTTCCTCCGCGATCCGTGCGGCGAGATCCTGGTAATACTCGGGGTGCCCCTTGGCGACGTCGGACCGGGTCAGCACGACCTCGGCACCCATCGCCTTCAGGTTGAAGATCTTCTCCCGGCTCATCTTGTCCGGCACGACCAGGATCAGCCGGTATCCCTTCTGCGCCGCAACCAGCGCAAGCGCGAGCCCGGTGTTTCCGGCGGTGCCTTCGACCAGCGTGTCGCCGGGCTTGATCTGACCGGCCTGCTCTGCCGCCTCGACCATGTGCAGCCCGATGCGGTCCTTGATCGATCCTCCCGGATTCTGCGACTCCAGCTTCAGGAACAGTTCGCAGGGGCCCGTGTCCAGGTTGTTTACCCGCACCATGGGCGTCCTGCCGATCATGGAGATGACGGAGTCGTATACGTTCATTGATTCACCCGTTCAAAGAGGCGGCTTGTGCCGCCTGGAAAGCAAACGCCCCGCAGGGCGCGGGGCGTCATTTCCTGCGAGTCTCGTCTCTAGCTCGCCGATAGGGAATGCTGGTCAAGGATTCGAGCCAGCCGGTCTTTGGCCCAGAGCTTTTCTTTCTTGAGTTTCGCGAGCTGCATGTCTTCCATGGGCTGTACGCCGAATTCGGCGTCGTGCACCCGCTGATGGAGTTGCTGGTGCTTCTGGTACAGCCGGCGAAACTCGATGTTCTCGCTCAGCAATTGCTCGACTTTATCCTGGCGATTCTCGAACATGAAATCACCCTCCTCGTGCTTCTGCTAATGGCAGGGACGACCGATCCGAACGAACGGCAACTGGGTAGGCAGCAATGAAGGAAGTCTGGCCGAAACGGCTTGAACGGAGTGGGTAGGTTCTAATCCCTATCACGCTCGGCCCCCCACCGAGCAGCGGACTGCAGTGTGCTGATTACTTGCTTGCCGGGACATCCAGAACGGTCACGATATGGTCGGGTTCCCCTTGGGATGATGGAAATACCCTGCGAATAACACTACCCAAATCCGCCCATGAGTGCAATCCCGCTCGGCAGCCGCGAGACCAGTCGCGTACAATGGGAGCATGGACCGGCAGCCACGTCGCCGAGCGACCGCAATCTGGGCTTGCATCATCGCCCTGGCCGGGGTGCTTTTGGGTGCCACACAGGCCCAGGAAGAACCCCGATCGCGGGTCACCGTGCTCGAGCTGAAAGGAGCGATCGGTCCGGCCACCACCGACTACCTCAGCCGCGGGCTTGCCGCCGCGGGAGAACGCGGCGATGCGGCGGTTGTCATCCGCATGGATACGCCTGGCGGACTGGATCTCGCCACCCGGGACATCAACCAGGCCATTCTCGCCTCACCGGTCCCGGTAATCACCTATGTCTGGCCCGAGGGCGCCCGCGCTGCCAGCGCAGGAACCTATATTCTCTATGCCAGTCACGTGGCCGCCATGGCGCCGGCGACCAACCTGGGGGCAGCCACGCCGGTCCAGATCGCCGCACCATCGCAACCGCAACAGCAGGATTCGCCCACCGAAGACGACTCAGCGGAGGAGACCGCGCCACCGGCCGGGGATGCGATGAGTCGCAAGATGGTCAACGACTCGGTTGCGTACATCCGCGGCCTGGCGGAGAAACGCGGACGCAACGCCGACTGGGCGGAGAAGGCCGTGCGGGAAGGCGCCAGCCTGACTGCTGTCGTTGCGCTCGAGCAGGGTGTCATCGACCTGATCGCCCCGGACCTCAAATCTCTGCTGGAGGCCGCCCACGGACGGGAAGTCGAAACCGCTGAGGGCATGATTGAACTGAATACTTCCGGGGCAGCTGCAATCATCGAACGGCCCGACTGGAGAAACCGGCTGCTGGCTCGCATCAGCGATCCGACCGTCGCCTATCTGCTGTTCATCATCGGCCTCTACGGGCTGCTGCTCGAGGGCTACAACCCCGGCGTCCTGGTGCCCGGGATCGTCGGAGCCATCTGTCTCATTCTTGCCCTTTATGCGTTCCAGGTCCTGCCGATCGATTTCGCCGGGGTCATTCTGATCATCCTGGGGGTCGTACTGATGGTCGCCGAGGCCTTCGCACCGTCCTTCGGCGCGCTCGGCATCGGCGGAGTCATTGCCCTCACCTTCGGGTCGTTCATCCTGATCGACACGGACGTTCCGGGGCTTGCCGTCTCGCGTGGGGTGATCACGACCATCGCGGGCATCTCGGGATTATTGTTCCTCGCGATAACGCTCGTCGTGCTGCGCGCCCGGCGCACGCCGGTGGTCAGCGGCAGCGAGGCCATGATCGGCGCGGAGGCCGTGGTCATCGACGATTTCGAGGGCATCGGTCGAGTCCATCTCATGGGCGAGGACTGGCGAGCCAGCAGTCAGGAGCCATTGACCGCCGGCCAGCGTGTCGAGGTGCTCGCCAAAGAGGGGTTGACCCTCGAAGTCGCTCCCCTATCCCAGAACGAAGAGGAATCATCATGAACGGCTATGCGATCGGCATCATCATTCTCGTCCTGCTGCTGGCCAGCGCGATCAAGATCCTGCGCGAGTACGAGCGCGGTGTCATCTTCATGCTCGGCCGCTTCTACAAGGTCAAGGGACCGGGCATCATCCTGGTCATCCCGCTCATCCAGCAGATGGAGAAGGTCGATCTCCGGGTCGTGGTGATGGATGTGCCGACCCAGGACGTGATCTCGCGTGACAACGTCTCCGTGAAGGTCAATGCGGTGGTCTACTTTCGAGTGATTGATCCGGAGAACGCGATCATCGCCGTCGAGCGCTATTTCGATGCCGTGAGCCAGCTCGCGCAGACGACATTACGATCGGTGCTGGGCAAGCACGAACTGGATGAAATGCTCGCCGAGCGGGACAAGCTCAACGCCGACATCCAGGAAATCCTGGACACCCAGACCGATGCGTGGGGGGTCAAGGTCTCCAACGTCGAGATCAAGCACGTCGACCTGGACGAGAGCATGATCCGCGCCATCGCCAAGCAGGCGGAGGCGGAGCGAAGCCGGCGCGCCAAGGTGATTCATGCCGAGGGCGAATTCCAGGCATCCAAGCAGCTGGTGGCTGCTGCAGAGCAGCTGTCCAAGAGCTCCCAGGCCCTGACACTGCGTTACCTGCAGACGCTCACCGACATTGCCGGTGAACAGAACTCCACGGTCGTGTTTCCGTTGCCGATCGAGATGATCGAGCCGCTCATGGGCAAGGGCAAATCCTCCTCGTAGAGCTGAGCTCAGCCTCCCCCGTCGGAGGACTCCTCGGTCTTCAGGATGACGATCTCGACCCGCCGATTCTGGCCGCGACCGTATTCGGTCTGATTGTCGGCAATCGGGAATTCCTCCCCCAGACCGATGGCCTTGAGGCGGGACTTCTCGACGCCGCGCTCGATCAAGGCATCGCGAACCGCTTCGGCTCGCTTCTGGGACAGGTTCAGATTGAATTCAGCGGACCCGACACTGTCCGTATGGCCCTCGATGTTGACGTTGCGCTCGGGGTATTGCTGGATGAACGAGACCAGCCGTTCCAGATTGGCCAGTGACTCGGGGCGCAGGTCGGCCTCCGCTGTCTCGAACAGGACGTCTCCCAGGGTGAAGACCAGGCCGCGATCGGTCTGGCGCGCCTGCAGGTTCTGCAGCTGGCGGCGCAGCGAGTCCGCCTGCGCGGCGGCGACCTCCGCCTCCCGCCGGGCGAGCTCGGCCTGGCGGGTCTGGGCCTCGGCCAGGCGCCGTGCCTGGTCGGCTTCCTGACGGGCCAGGTCCGCTTCCTGTTCCACCTCGCGTGAGCGCTCCAGCGCCGCCCGCTCCGCGCTCCGGGCGCGCTCCGCCTCCTCCGCGCCGGCGATCGCCTGACGACGCAACTGCTCCGCCTCGCGGCGGGCCCGCTCGGCTTCCTGCAGGGAGGCCTGGAGCAGGATGCGATCCCGCTCGCGCTCGAGTTCGCGCAAGCGGTCCAGCTCATAGCGTTCGTTCGCTCGCGCCCGGGCAATGTCCAGCAGTCGCTCGGCCATGTAGGCCAGGTGAGCGCGCAATGCTTCGTCGGAACTGGTTTCCGATTCAAGCGCGCGCACGGCGAGGCGCGCAGCCTGCAGCTCGCTGGGTGCAAAGCTGGTGATGCGGTCGTCGCGTTCGG
>JAWVZU010000168.1:0-8802 GCA_033722075.1 Lysobacterales bacterium | reverse complement strand
CTCGTGGTGATGGACTTCGACGGGAATGCCCATGGCCTCGAGGGTGAGGCACATGGCCGACCGGATGTCGTGCAGCGAATCGACCGGCGGCACCGGGAAGTAGCCGCCCTTGACCCGCGGCCGGTGGCCCAGGTTGGCACCCTCGCTCTCGGACCCGGTGTTCCAGGCGCCCTCGGACGAGTCGACCTCGTAGAAACAACCGTTCATCTCGTTGCCGAACCGGACATCATCGAATACGAAGAACTCGGGTTCCGGGCCGAAGAACGCCGAGTCGGCGAGCCCGGTGGACTTGAGATAGGCCTCGGCGCGCTTGGCCAGCGAGCGCGGGCAGCGGTCATAGCCTTCCATCGTCGACGGCTCGAGCACGTCGCAGCGGATGTTCAGGGTGAGATCGTCACTGAAGGGGTCGAGAACCGCGGTGTCGGCATCCGGCATGAGGACCATGTCGGACTCGTTGATGCCTTTCCAGCCCTGAATTGAAGAGCCGTCGAACATCTTGCCTTCCTCGAACAGGTCGGCGTCGACCGCGCCGGCGGGCAGGGTGACATGCTGCTCCTTGCCCAGCGTGTCGCAGAAACGCAGGTCAACGAAATCGATTTCTTCTTCTTTTATTCGCTTGAGGATGTCGTCGGATGACATTTTTATCTCCTGGAGATTAATGGAAACCAAATCGGTGCAACATGGAGCAAGGTTGATGCCAAGATTAATTGATCAATAGGATCAGTAACTTAAAAGTTCAGGGGCGGGCCGCCCGGCCAAGACGTGCACCGATTTAGTGCAATCCAGATACCTTAGCGCACAAGAATAGTGCGAATCCAGTCTCAGGTCTGGCAGGCGATGCAATAAAAGGTCGATCGCTGACTGATGACTTCGCGGCGAACCGGTTCGCCGCAGCGGGGACAAGGATCGCCGGCGCGACCGTACACGGCCAGGTCCTGGGCGAAATAGCCGGGCTGTCCGCTGCTGTCGACAAAATCCCGCAGGGTCGTGCCGCCCTGGGCGATGGCTTCGCCGAGGACTTTGCGGATCTCGTCCGCCAGTCGCTCGTAGCGGCGAGCGCCAACCCGGCGGGCCGGGCGCCGGGGATGGATGCCGGCCCTGAAGAGTGACTCGCACGCGTAGATGTTGCCCACCCCGACCACCACGGAAGCGTTCATGATCATCAGCTTGACGGGGCCGGTACGGGTTCGCGCGGCGGCGTGGAGCAGCGCGCCGTTGAAGTCCTCCCCGAGCGGCTCGACGCCGAGCTTCTTAAGCAGCGGATGGGATTCGGTCGGCTCGGTGGTCCACAGCAACGCACCAAAACGGCGCGGATCCCGGAAGCGCAGGATGGTGCCGTCCTCGAAGCACAGATCGACATGGTCATGCTTTCCGGGAGGGCGTCCCGCCGGGGCCATGGCAAATGAGCCCGACATGCCGAGATGGGCGATCAGCGTACCTTTATCCGCTTCGAGCAGCAGATACTTGGCTCGTCGCCGGCAGGCTCGGATGCGCTGGCCCGGGAGCGCCTTGCTGAGATCCTCGGGTATGGGCCAGCGCAGCATGGGCTGGCGCACGACCACGGCTTCGACCCGCCGGCCCATGATGAGCGGCTCTATGCCGCGGCGCGTGGTTTCGACCTCGGGCAGCTCAGGCATGTCGTCGTCGCCAGCTCAGGAAACCGCCGACAGCGAGCAGGGCGCCGGGCAGCCCGGCGAGGAGCGCAGCGCCCAGCCAGCCGGTTTGTCGAACGCTGAGCGCGAGGCGCCGGTCCGGTTCCTGGCGAACCGGCAATTCGATTCGTTGATCGTCGTGCAGCAGCCAGCGCACCAGCCGCACGCCCAGCTCGACGTTGGCGCCGTTGCCGAGAAACCGGTTGCTCAGAAAATCGCCGTCACCGCTGACGACCAGTCGCTGTCCGCCATGCTCCGCGGCGACGATCAGGGGCAACGGGCCGGGGCGCTCGTCGGCCGCGTCGGGAACCAGGGTTCCGGCCACGGGGCTGGTCTCATTCCAGCTGTTGGCGCCCGATGCCACGATCGGTGACCAGCGCCAAGAGTTCGACGTGGTCTGCCAGGCGGTGGCAATGGGGAGGAGCACGGGCTCGCGCAGATCACGGGTCACCGGGTGCTCCGGATAGCGGCGGATTTCGAGAAAGCGTGGATCGGAGCGGCCGGCGTCGGCGGCCCGGGCGTCCACAACCGTTCCCGGTAAGGCCGCCAGGCCCAGCGTCCGGAAAAGTTCAGGATAGGCCTCCGCCGTACCGACGTCGCCGCTCCACCAGAGCGTGCCGCCGTCGCGCTCGACAAAATCGACCAGCGCTTCGTCGGTCCCGGGCAGCGGAGGCGCCTCGCCGGCGGCGACGATCATCAAGTCGAGATCCGCCGGAATCGCCGGGTTGAGTACCAGGTCCAGAGGCACCGGCGTCAGGCCCAGCTGGGCGAGTTCGTCCCCGAAACGACCCCAGTCATGATTGGCTTCACCCCGAAGGTCGCGCTCGCCGCTTCCGAACGCGTAGGCGATCCGCGCCGGGCGCGGTTGGACCAGGCGGGCGAGCGCATTGATGAACTCGCGGTCACTGAGGGTGCGGATCCGGGTGGTTCGCTCACCGTAACCCACCTGCACTTCCGCCGGCTCCAGGTCGAGGCGCAGCGCCTTCTCGGGATCGGCGGCGGGATCGATCAAGTCCAGGGAAAGCGCGGGATAGTGCCGCTGAAAACGATTGGCGAATTCGGAAATGGCGTTCGCCGGGGTGAGCGGTCCAAGTACGGCCGTCAGCGTGACCGGCTCTTCCAGCGTCTGCAGGAATTCCCGGGCCGGCTCCGCCAGCGTGTGGCGCTGGGTCCGGGTCAGGTCCCAGCTGACCGCGGTGCTGAAGCTCAGCATGCCAAGCGCTGCAGCGGCGACGCCCGCGATTCCCAGGCGAGCGACCCGTCGGGCCGGAGCATCGCGGCGAATGCAGGTGAGCCAGAGGGCCAGACTGGTCAGTGTGGCAACGCCGAAGAACCCCACGTCGTCGAGCCGGATTTCGCCATTGAGGAACGGGTTCAGGCGCCGGCTGATGGCCACCCAGCGCAGCGGACTGAGCAGGTCGCCCCGGGCTGAAGCCGCCGCGTCCGGCGCCCACAAGGCGATCAGCGTCAGCAGAGTCAGGAGGCCGGCCATGACCGGGCTGGCCAGTGCTGCGGACCAGAAGCCCGCCAGCGCGACCGCGAAACAACCCAGCAGAATGAGGCCCAGCGTTGCGGACAGGACCACGCCCAGGTCGATCTCCGCGCCGAGGCGAAGCGATGCTGCGATCAGAGCCGCCAGCACGGCCATGGCAGCCAGCAGGACGGCATTGGCCAGCCATTGTGCCGTGACCAGGGTGCCGCTCGAACAGGGGAAGCCCAGCAGCCACTGGTCCGTGCCGCGGCGCTGGTCCGCGCCCCACATCCGCAGTGCAACGAAGGCGCCGGCGAGCGAGATCAGCAGGGCGCCGAGCGCAAGCACCGGCATGACCACCAGGCGCGTTACGGACGCGGCCAGTTCGACCTGCTGCTCGAGCTGGAACTGGGCCGCCTCGACCAGCGCGAGCAGGCGCCAGCTCATGACCAGGGAAAAAACGGCGAGCAGAGTCCATCCGGTTGCGGTGCCGAACAGCCTCCGCAGTTCGTGACGCAGGGCGAAGATCAAGCGTCACCCTCCGAGATCAGCTGGGTCAGCGTGGCCATGGCCGCCTCGCGATCGGACTGCACGCCGCGGATTGGAATCCCCGAGCCGGTTACCGACGCGACCAGGTCGCTGACCGACTCGCCGCGGTTCAGCTTGACCCGGAAGCGGTCGCCACCGAGGGGCTGAAGGGCTCGGCCGGCCAGAGCGCGTGCCGGATCGCCGGCCGAGTCCGCGAGATCCAGTACCACTGCATCGGGGTCGGCAGAAAGATTCAATTGAGTGGGTTCTCGGCCACGATGCAGAACCACGATCGAGTCCGCGAAATCCAGCGCCTCTTCGGCACGGTGCGTCGCAAAAACGATGGTCTGCCGTGTCGGGCGATTGCGGACCTGTTCGAAGAAGCGTTCGCGATTTCCCGGATCCAGGGCCGTTGCGGGCTCGTCCAGAAGTAGCAGTTCGGGTTCGTGGAGGGTCGCCATGGCCAGCATGACGCGTTGCCGATATCCGCCGGACAGGCGGCCCATGGCCTTGCCGACCACCTCTTTAAGCTCGAAGTCAAACAGGGTGCGTTCAATTTTCTCCCGACTGATTCCCCGGGCGCCTGCAACCAGCTTCAGGTGATCGCGAACACTCAGTTCGGGGTAGCAGGCCGTTTCCTGGGGCAGATAGCCGATGCGCGCCCTGGCCCTTGCGGAGGTGGAGGGAACGCCGGTGCCGAGCACGTCCAGGACACCGCCCCGGGGTGGAAGGAGGCCCGCGAGTGTCTTCAGGAAGGTCGTTTTCCCGGTACCGTTCTGACCCATCAGCGCGACGCTCGCACCCGCCGCGAGGACATAGTCGAAGGCGGCGATGACGGTTTGACGACCGATCCCGCAGGCCAGCGCCCGGGCTTCAATCACGGTCTTGTTGTCGGGCTCGGTCACGGCTGCGTCATGATGCATAATGACCGGGCCCCGTACCAGCCTCGATGACAATCATTCACATCTCATCCAATCCATGCCGCACCAGGACGTGACCGAAAGTCTGCTTGTCGGGATCGATACCGGAGGGACCTTCACCGACTTCGTGGTGTGTCGGTCCGACGGCGTCATCACGCACAAGGTGCTGTCCGACCCGGAGGCGCCGGAACGGGCCATACTCAAGGGCCTGCGGGAACTGGGCCTGTTGGATCGGCGGCTTCGGCTGCGCCATGGCTCCACGGTTGCCACGAATACGGTGCTCGAGGAAAACGGCGCGCGGGTTGCCTACGTGTCGGATCGGGGTCTCGCCGACGTCCTGTCCATCGCCCGCCAGAACCGGGGCGAACTGTATCGCCTGAGTGTTCCGCCGCCGGTGCCGCCGGTGCCGCCGGAGCTGTGCTTCGAGATCGGCGGCCGACTGGGTGCCGACGGCGAGGCGGTCGATGAGCTCACCGGGTCCGAGATCACTGCATTGCTCGAGGAACTCGCTGCGGCTGACCCGGAAGCCGTGGCAATCAATCTGCTGTTCTCCTTCCTCGATCGCCGTCGTGAGGGACGCCTGGAGCAGGCCCTGGGCGACCGATGGCCGGTGTCGTGTTCTTCTGATGTGCTGCCGGAGATCGGTGAATATGAGCGGGGTATCGCGACCTGGCTCAACGCGTACGTCGGGCCGCGGATGGGTCGCTACCTGTCCCGGCTGGGCGGGGCACTTCCCGATGCCAGGATCAGCGTGATGCAGAGCGACGGCCTGACCGCGGCTTCCGAGACGGCGGCTCGCCAGGGAGTCCGCCTGCTTCTTTCCGGGCCGGCCGGTGGGCTCGTCGGCGCTCAGCTGACCGCTTCAGCAGCCGGTTTCGACCGGCTCATGACCCTGGACGTGGGCGGTACGTCGACCGACGTCGCACTGATCGACGGAGCGATCCAGATCCGGCGAGACGGACGCATCGGGCGCTTCCCGGTTGCAGTGCCCATGGTGGACATGCATACGGTCGGCGCCGGCGGCGGTTCCATCGCGAGCCTGGATGCGGAGGGGCTGCTCCACGTGGGGCCACGCTCCGCGGGGGCGGATCCGGGACCGGCGGCCTACGGCGCCGGCGGCAGCGAACCGACGGTCACCGACGCATTCGTCGTCGCTCGCCGGCTGCCGTCGGGTGCCGCGCTGGGCCGGGACGGAATCACCCTGGACGGCGCTGCCGCGCAGCGTGCGCTCGAGCCCCTTGCCGATGGGCTGGGCCGATCGGTGGCGGACACGGCCGAAGCAGTGATCCGGATAGCCAATGAACACATGGCCGGCGCCCTGCGGGTGATTTCCGTCGAACGCGGTCACGATCCCCGGGACTTCACGCTGGTTGCTTTTGGAGGGGCGGGCGGTCTGCATGCCTGCGAACTGGCCGAGCTGCTCGGCATCCGCCGCGCCATGATTCCCGTCCACGCCGGGGTGTTGTCCGCCCTGGGCATGGCCGCGAGCGCGCCGGGTCGGGAGGCGACCCAGGCTTACCTCAAACCGCTTGATGAACTTCACGCCGACGATGTCGAGACGGCATTGGACGAACTGGAACGGCGCCTGAGTGATGAATTGAAGGAAGCCGGGGCGGATATCGCCGACAGTTCGCGTCAGGTGGATTTGCGCTATCTGGGGCAGAGCTTCACGCTGACGCTCCCCTGGCCAGGCGCTGTCGACACCACGCTGGAGGCGTTTCATGCCGCTCACGCGCGTCGGTTCGGTCATGAGCTGGATTCGCCGGTGGAACTGGTCAACCTGCGAGTCCGGATCCGGGGCGCGGCACCGGAGATCCGCCTGGCGCATCCTGACAGCGGAACGGGCCGAATACCGGAGGGCCCCTGGGTCGACTACGAGCAGCTCCCCGTCGGCGCGGAATTGGCCGGGCCGAGAACGATCATGGCAGACACCGGTGCGGCCTGGATAGCGCCGGGATGGGTTGCCCAAAAAGACGATAGAGGCAATTTGTTGCTGTCCTCGCCTTAAAGTCCATGTAGCATTGGGGGCCGATTATTGGTCGTAGAGCCGCGGAAGCGGTTCGTTTGTTGAAGTTTGGAGAGTTATTTTGGATACCCTGCTCGGATTCCTGACCGGCGGTCTGACTGACGCGCCCTGGTGGGTCATATTGATCGTTTTTGTCTTTGCCACGCAGTTCACGAATCTCTGCGTGACCCTCTATCTGCACCGTGCCATGGCCCACCGTGGCCTGGATCTGCACCCGGTCGTGTCCCTGCCGATGCGCGCCTGGGTCTGGCTGACCACGGGCATGATCACCAGGGAATGGGTCGCGGTTCATCGCAAGCACCACGCATTCTGCGAGCGCGAGGGCGATCCGCACAGCCCGCAGATCTTCGGGATCAAGAAGGTGCTGTGGCACGGCGTGGCGCTCTATCGCACGGAAGCGTTGTGCGAAGAGACGGTGGAAAAGTATGGGCACGGGTGCCCCAACGACTGGTTCGAGCGCTATCTGTTCCGGTTCAGCTGGATCGGGCCGACGATCACCCTGTTTGTCGACGTGGCGCTGTTCGGCGCGATCGGCCTGACCTTCTGGGCCTTGCAGATGATCTGGATTCCGATGGGGGCAGCTGGCGTGATCAACGGGCTGGGCCATTATGTCGGCTACCGGAATTTCGCGACCGAAGACACCTCGACCAACCTGGTCCCGTGGGGTCTTGCGCTCGGCGGCGAGGAACTGCACAACAACCATCACGCCTTCCCGAGCTCCGCCAAGTTTGCCCTCAAGCCATGGGAGTTCGATATCGGTTGGGCGGCGATCCAGCTGATGTCCGCCCTGGGCCTTGCCGAAGTCCGGCGCGTGGCCCCGGCCTTGACCCGCGAGGCGGATCTCGAAATTGATGATGAGACCCTGCGCGCGGTGTTCGTCCACCGCTTTTCGGTCATGGCCGATTACTGTCGCGAGGTCATCCGTCCGGCTGTGGCGGAAGAGGCTGCTCGAGCCCGCGGAACCCTCGGCCGCATGCGCGGCCAAGCGCGAAAGCTCCTGACCGGCAACCAGCGGTTTTTCGACGAGCGCAAGCAGGAACGCCTGTCCCAGGTGCTCGAGGAGAGCCAGGTGCTGGCGACGGTCTACGAGTATCGCCTCCGGCTCGCTTCCCTGTGGGATCGGTCGACCACGGATCCCGAAGCGTTGCTGGCGAGTTTGCGCCAATGGTGCCGGGAAGCCGAGGAAACGGGAATCGCGGCACTGCGCGACTTCGCGCGGTCCATGGGGCAGTATCGCCTCGCCACGACCTGAGGCGGGATCTCCAGACCGGCCGGTCGGGCCGGGAAGACTGCGAGACAGGCCCTTTCATTTTCGCTTTGGCCGAGTATGATTGGAGGCCGTTTTAGGGACCGCCTCGATCCTTGATCGGGCGGATCAAACACACAACACCGGCTTCGAGGCAGACTCACACCTTGTCCCGGCGGCAAGCTACACGGGCCCACGACACTTCCGCCCCTGGTCGTTCCCCCGTTTGCTGCTGCGGCAACAAGGTCGGATATGGTCGCCCGATGGCCGCCGGGCACCGGTCCGGCTCATCAGGGACAGCAGCATGACGGAACCATTGGGGGAAGCGCTACATTCCACTTATACGATCAGTCCGGAGTCAGGGGTCCGGCCGGGGAGAACGAGAGAAAAGAGCCTCGCCGAGTGCGTGCGCAGTGCGGTCAAATGTTATCTCGCAGACCGTGGCGAGCACGAACCGGATGACCTCTATCGCTTCGTTGTCGCGGAAGTGGAGCGCCCGCTGATCGAGGAAACCATGCGCTGGGTCGACGGCAACCAGAGCCGCTGCGCGGCGGTGCTCGGCATCAGCCGCGGTACGCTGCGCAAGAAGCTCAAGGAGTTCGGGCTGCTTTAGGCCCGAACCGAAATTCCGAAATCCCAGCTAACCGGGCCCGCGCTCGCCAGGAAAATCCATGCCGGATCAGCACCAAACTGAAGTCCGCCGGGCACTGATCAGCGTTTCTGACAAGTCAGGCCTGGAACAACTGGCCTCCGGTCTGGAGGGCCTGGGCGTGGAGATTCTGTCGACCGGTGGAACCGCGGCTGCCCTGCGCGGCTTCGGGGTCACCGTCAAGGACGTTGCGGACGAGACCGGCTTTCCCGAGATCATGGGCGGACGGGTCAAGACCCTGCATCCCCGAATCCACGGTGGAATCCTGGCGCGACGTCGGATCGACGATGCGGTCCTGGCCGAGCATGAG
>JAWVZU010000167.1:0-8845 GCA_033722075.1 Lysobacterales bacterium | reverse complement strand
CCTGTTCGCCACCGGCTCGGCATCGCTCGAGGATGAAGGTCGCGCTCAGGTCCGGCGACTGGCCAATACGCTGCGGGAGATTTCCCTGGAAATTCCGGACGACATCGACTGGGTGCTGCGCGTCGACGGCCACACCGACAAGCGACCGATCAATACGCCGCAGTTCCCGTCCAACTGGGAGCTCTCGACCGCGCGGGCCCTGGCGATCGTCAAGTACCTCATCGACCTGGGCATTCCGGCAGATCGGCTGGCCGCGACCGGTTTCGGGGAATACCAGCCGCTGGACGACCGCGAGAATGAGCTGGCCTACGCCCGAAACCGGCGTATCGAGCTGAAGCTGACCGCCCGGTAGTCTGCCCGGACGATGACCGGCGAGACCGACCTCGAGCGCCTCCTGGCCGACCCGCGGCCGGACCTGGATCCTATCGAGTATGTCTTCTGCACCTTGTCGGCGGACGACGACAGCTGGATCGAACTCCAACCCGTGGCCATGATCCAGGAGGCCGAGGGGCGAACGGTGGTTCTCCCGGCCATGATGGCTCGCTCCGCCGGGCTGCCGGATCAGCCGCGCTTCCGACGGATCACGCTCAATGTTCATTCGAGCCTCGAAGCCGTCGGGTTCATCGCAAACCTCGCGGGCCGTCTCGCCGCAGCCGGCATCAGTACCAACCCGCTGTCCGGCTATTTCCACGACCACCTTTTCGTTCCGACCGAGCAGGCAGAGATGGCCCTGATCGTGCTCGGCGCTCGTGATGACTGATTTCAACTTGATTTTGAATTGGCTCGCGCCAGAATCGGGACCATGAGTGGTCATCTCTACCTGGCCTACGGCTCCAATCTCCACCCGCTGCGACTGACCAGACGGTTGCCGAAAGCCCGCCTGATCGGCGTCACCGCATTGGAGCGGCACCGCATCAGCTACGGCAAGGTCGGCAGCGACCGGTCCGGAAAGTGCACCATTCATGCGGTGGATGACGAGCAGGTCTACGGGGCCCTTTACCAGGTCTCGGCCCTCTGTCGCCGACGCCTGGACATCATCGAAGGGGGCTATCGCCGGATCGAGGTGAAGATCGACCTGGCCGGCAAGCCAGAGCGGGCCTTCACCTATGTCGCCCTGCCATCGAAAACCAACGAAGCGATGCGGCCCTTCGCCTGGTATCGGGACCTGGTCATTGCCGGCGCCCGCTTCCACGGTTTTCCGGAGTCCTACCTCGAGGCCCTGGCAGCGATCGAGACGATTCCCGATCCCGATTCGAAAAGGCGCATTTCCAACGGCCGGTTGGCCGCAGAGCTGGGCCCCTGAGTCGACCTCGGTCCGGTCCCCGCTATGCTATTCTCGAACCCTGAAAGCGAGGGAGATTTTTCATGAAGACACGTGCCGCCGTGGCGTGGGAAGCCGGCAAACCCCTGCAGATCGAAGAGGTCGACATCGAGGGCCCGAAGGCCGGTGAGGTCCTGGTCCGAATCGTGGCGACCGGCGTTTGCCACACGGATGCGTTCACCCTCTCGGGCGCTGATCCGGAGGGGATCTTCCCATCCATTCTCGGCCACGAGGGTGGCGGGATCGTCGAAGAAGTGGGGGCCGGGGTGAGTTCCGTTCAGCCCGGGGATCACGTGATTCCACTCTACACGCCGGAGTGCGGGGAATGCTCCTTCTGCACATCGGGGCTTACCAACCTGTGCCAGGCAATTCGGGCCACCCAGGGACGTGGGCTGATGCCCGACGAGACTTCCCGCTTCTCCAAGGGAGGGAAGCCGATCTTCCACTACATGGGCACTTCCACCTTCTCGGAGTACACCGTATTGCCCGAGATCGCAGTTGCCAAGATCAACCCTTCGGCGCCGCTGGACAAGGTCTGCCTGCTCGGCTGCGGAATCACCACCGGCATCGGCGCCGTTCTGAACACGGCCAAGGTCCGGCCCGGGTCCACGATCGCGGTCTTCGGCCTGGGCGGGATCGGCCTGTCGGTGATACAGGGCGCCATGATGGCGAAGGCGGAGCGGATCATCGGGGTCGATGTCAATCCGGCGAAATTCGAAATGGCCCGAGCGCTGGGCGCAACCGAATTCGTCAACCCGAAAGACCATGATGCCCCGATCCAGGACGTCATCGTGGATCTGACCAACGGCGGCGTCGACTATTCCTTCGAATGCATCGGCAATGTCAACACGATGCGCGCGGCACTCGAGTGCTGCCACAAGGGCTGGGGTGAATCGACCATCATCGGCGTGGCCGGCGCCGGTGAGGAAATCTCCACCCGCCCGTTTCAGCTGGTCACCGGCCGCGTCTGGCGGGGCACGGCTTTCGGCGGCGTGAAGGGACGCAGCGAGCTCCCGGCCATGGTGGACCAGTACCTGGATGGGGTGATCCGGGTCGACGAGATGATCACCGAGACCCTGCCGCTGGACGAGATCAACACGGCCTTCGACCTGATGCATGAGGGCAAGGCCATCCGCTCGGTCATCCGCTTCTGATGAAGCAGCTTTCCGAGGTCCGGGCATTCGGGGGCCGACAGGTCCGCTATTCGCACGCCTCCCGATCCTGCAACTGCGAAATGACGTTCTCGGTGTTTCTCCCGCCGGCGGCGGGCACCTCGGAATGTCCCGCCGTCTACTGGCTTTCCGGGCTGACCTGCGACGACCAGAATTTCGCGACGAAATCGGGCGCCCAGCGGGTCGCCGCCGAACTCGGCCTGATCCTGGTGATGCCGGATACGAGCCCCAGGGGCGACGACGTGCCCGATGACGTCGAAGGCGACTGGGACTTCGGTCTGGGTGCGGGCTTCTACGTCAATGCGACCCGGTCGCCCTGGAACCGGCACTATCAGATGTACGATTACGTGGTCGAAGAACTCCCGGAGCTGGTGGAAGCCGAACTGCCAGTATCCCGCACGCAGCGGGCTGTCTCCGGCCACAGCATGGGCGGTCACGGAGCGCTGGTCGTTGCCCTGAAGAACCCCGACCGGTATGCCGCGGTCAGTGCGTTTGCGCCGATCGTCGCGCCCAGCGAAGTTCCGTGGGGTCAGAAGGCTTTTACCAACTATCTCGGAAAGGACGCTGCGGCGTGGGCGGAATACGACGCCTGCCGCCTCATCGAGAAGACTTCGGCCTGTCCGCCGATGTTGATCGATCAGGGCGACGCGGACCAGTTTCTGGAAGTGCAGCTCCAGACCTGGCGCCTGGAAAGTCTGCTGGAGCAGATCGCCCTGCCGATCCAGGTCCGCCAGCAACCGGGATACGACCACAGCTATTACTTCATTGCCACCTTCATCGAGGAACACCTGCGGTTTCTCGCCGAGCGGCTGCCGTGAGCGTGCGTCCCCATGCCGGCAAGATGCCCCAGATCCACCCCAGCGCCTACATCGACCCGGATGCAGTGGTCATCGGCGATGTGACCGTGGGAGAAGATGCCTCGTTCTGGCCGACCGCAGTGGCCCGGGGCGATGTCGAGAGGATCGTAGTGGGTCCAGCCACGTCCATCCAGGACGGCAGCGTGTTGCACGTGACCCATGACGGACCCTATTCGCCGGGAGGCCGGGCGCTACTGGTTGGTCGGGGCGTCACAGTAGGACACCGTGCGGTGCTGCACGCCTGCACCGTCGGCGACTATTGCCTGGTCGGCATGGGCGCGCTCCTGCTCGACGATGTCGTGGTCGGGGACGAGTGCCTGATTGCAGCCGGCAGCCTCATTCCGCCGGGGAAGACCCTCCCGCCGCGTACCCTGTGGCGGGGCAGCCCGGCCCGCCAGGTTCGGGAACTGACCGACGAGGACGTCGAACGGCTGCACTATTCGGCAGCCCATTATGTGCGTCTGGCGGCCCGCTACCGGGACGCGGCCCAATCCGGCAGCGGCCGGGGCTGACCATTGATCCGCAGCTGATCCGGTTCATAGTCCACCAGGATCGCGTAGCCCGCCCCGTCCCTTTCCAGCAGTCCTTCGGCCAGCAGGTCGGCGATGAGTTGCTCTTCGAACTGCCGGCGCAGCTCGGGGTCGGCCAGCGTGGGAAATTCGCGGTCGATCCGGGCCTGAGCCCACCGTTGCACCTGTTGGGCCCCCAGCCGGGCCTCGAGATCGACGCTCAGCACCCGGGCCAGGCGGCTGAAATCGGTAATGAAGTCCGGTTTCGGCGGTCGCAGGAACCGCGCGCTGCCGTCGACGCTGACGATGCCGCCGTCCGGGGACGCGGCCTGGAGCCGGAGGACCTCGATCCGCGGCGAGAACAGAAGCAGCGGTCCGAGGGCGGTAAAGGCCATGGCCTGCGCATCCGGCTTTCCAAGCGCCCGGACAAGCTGGGCCAGCGTCGGTGCGTGGAGCCGCTCGACGTGGAAAGCGCCGGCAAGATCAATCCAGGTCCCCTGGTCGCGCGTGTCCAGCCGGCCGGCCGTCGCAGTCATATCCGCCCCCAGGGCCTCGCCCGAGCGGCTGACTTCAAGCTCGACCGTAACGTCCTGCGCCCCCAATCCGTCCTCCGCGGACCAGGCGGTCGCCGCCAGATCAGCTTCGAAGACCCGTCCCGACTCAACGGTGTGCGCAAGATCAACCGAGCCGTCCAGGTCTTCGACCATGCCTGCAATGGTTATGTCGTCCAGGGTCAGCGTCGTCCTGCTGAATCGCTCCCGGGTCTCGAAGGAGACCGTGCCGGACCCGTCCGCGGGGGTCAGCTGGCCGGTGAGTTCCAGCCGCGGCTCGAGCCGAAACTGAAATTGAGCGATCGGTGTCGAGCCGGCGTCTTCGAGGAGATCGATGCCACCGTCGCCGGAGAGCAGGGCCATCCGCAGCGGCCCGTGCTGAAGCACGACGTCTGCGCCGAAGTCGGCCCCCGCGTCGCTGACCGCCTCGATTGCCAGTCGGCTTCCGAACCAGCCTCGTTCGAAGTGGGCGATACGAATCTGATGGGACGAAATACGCTCATCAAGCTGCTGGACCTGAGCGGGCAACACCCGGGCGAGCGCGAAACCGACGCCTGCCGGAAGGGCAAGCAGCACGGCCACCGCCACGAGGATCAAGATAATGAGGATTCGACGCATGGACAGCGGGCAAGATGATGCAGACCTCGTTTTAACAGATGCGCGTCAGGCTTGCATCCGACCTGCGGAGAAAGAATACTGTGGCGCCCCGGGCATGGAAACGGCATGAATCCCGAGCTCCGTCGCCACGCTGAGGTACTGCGCGCTGGTCTGGATTCGCTGGGAATCCGGACCTCGGAGGCCCAGCGAGACCGGTTGCTGGCTTATCTCGGCGAGCTGACCGAATGGAACCGGGCCTACAATCTCACCGCGGTCCGGGACCCGGGAGAAATGGTCGTCAGGCATCTGCTCGACAGCGCCGCGATCTTGCCGTGGCTCGACCCCGGCGAACTGCTGGATGTCGGCTCGGGCGCCGGACTGCCGGGGATTCCGTTGGCCATTCTGCAGCCGGAGCGGTCGCTCGTGCTGCTGGACGCCAACGGCAAGAAGGCGCGCTTCATGCGGCATGCGGTGCGACAGCTGGGCCTGGACAACGTGCAGGTCATCGAGTCGCGGCTCGAAACATGCACAGCGGGGCCATTTCCGGGGATCGTCGCGCGAGCCTTCGCCGAGCCGGTCGAATTGCTGGCTGCCGTAAGGCCTTTTTGCAAGCCCGGCGGGGCGGTGTATGCGATGATCGGACGCAAGCCGGAAACCGTGCCCGAAGCGACCGGATTCGATTACGAACGGTGCGCCAGACTGGACGTGCCGGGATTGGAAGCAGACAGGAACTTGTTGATATATCACCGATGGCCCGAGTCATCGCAGTAGCCAATCAGAAGGGCGGGGTCGGCAAGACCACCACCTGCGTCAACCTGGCGTTTGCTCTCACCGAGGCGAACCGCCGGGTGCTGCTCGTCGATCTGGATCCCCAGGGGAACGCCACCCTGGGATGCGGGGTCGACAGTCGTGCCGTCGACCTGACCAGTGGTGAAGTGCTGCTGGGCGACGCCACCATCGACGAAGCGCAGATCAAGCTGGAGGCACTGGGCTTTTCCCTGGTGCCCGGAAACACCTCGCTGACGGCGGCAGAGGTGCAGCTCATGGAAATGCTGGCGCGCGAGCGCCGTCTGCGGGACGCCATCGATCCGGTGCGCGATCGTTACCATCACATCCTGATCGACTGTCCGCCGGCCCTGAACATGTTGACCGTCAATGCGCTGACCGCCGCCGACGGGGTGCTGATTCCCATGCAGTGCGAATACTATGCGCTGGAGGGCCTGACTTCCCTGCTGGATACGGTCAAGCGGATCCGTGAGGCGGTCAATCCGGACCTGCAGCTGGAAGGACTGCTCAGAACCATGTATGACGTCCGCAACAACCTGTCCAACGAAGTCTCGAATCAACTCATCAAGCACTTCGGAGAAAAGGTGTATCGAACCATCGTGCCACGCAATGTCCGGGTGGCCGAAGCGCCCAGCCACGGCGAACCGGTGATCTGTTACGATCCTTCCTCCCGTGGCGCCATTGCCTACCTTGGCCTGGCCGGCGAAATGCTCCGCCGGGAGCGCCTGCAGGCCGCGGGGGCCCACTGATGGCGGCGCGCAAGCGAGGCCTCGGCAAGGGACTGGACGCGCTTCTGGGTTCAGCCTCGGACGACCGGCCCAGGGGCTCGAAGACGGGGGACGGCGACCTCCGGGAAATCCCGATCGAAGCCATCCAGCCCGGGCGCTACCAGCCGCGCACCGGCATGGATCCGGGCAAGCTCGACGAACTGGCGGACTCCATTCGCGCCCAGGGCGTGGTGCAACCGATCGTGGTGCGGGCGATCTCGTCCGACATGTTCGAAATCATCGCCGGCGAACGCCGCTGGCGTGCCGCCCAGCTGGCCGAACTGCGCACCATCCCCGCGGTCGTTCGGGAACTGTCCGACCAGCAGACCGTGGCGGTCGCCCTCATCGAGAACATCCAGCGGGAGAACCTCAACCCGTTGGAAGAGTCCGGCGCACTCCGACGCCTGATCGAGGAATTCGACCTCACCCATGCAGAAGCCGCCCGCGCCGTCGGCCGGTCGCGGGCCGCGGTCACCAACCTGCTGCGCCTGCAGGAGCTCGAGGCGCCGAACAAGGCGCTGATCGAGGCGGGGAAGCTGGAAATGGGCCATGCCCGAGCACTGCTGGCCCTACAGGGCCAGGACCAGATCGACGCCGGCAAGCGCGTCGCCGCCCGCGGGCTCTCGGTTCGCGAAACCGAAAAGCTGGTCCGCCGGCTGCAGAGCACCGAGGAAAGGAAGCCGCCCCCGACCCCGTCACGCATTGATCCGGATATCCGGCGCCTGCAGGATGACCTGGCCGAGCGGCTGTGCGCCCAGGTCAACATTCAGCACAAGAATTCGGGCAAAGGCCAGCTGGTGATCAGCTACAACAGCCTGGACGAACTCGACGGGATCCTCGAGAAGATCAACTGATCGCGCTTTGGTGCCTGAAGGCTGCGAGATAACCCAAAAAACGTTTCCGCGGAAACGTCCTTTCTCCCCTCTCCGCTTCGGGGAGAGACGCTTCGACCTCCCCTCTCCGCCTCGGGGAGAGGGGCCGGGGGTGAGGTGGTTTTCCTGCCAACGGCAACCGCGAAAAAAAGGCGTAACCATGAAGACATGACGACCTGAAGGAGAGCAGCCGAGAGGTTTCCAGGTACCCCATTGCCTCCTTCAAGCCTTAACGCCTTCATGGTTCCCGCTTTAGGCCCCCCAAGGCGACCCTTTCCTGTCTTCCACCCTGACCCTCTCCCTCGGAGGGAGAGGGAATGACTTCCTGAGGGCGATCGCGGACAGGCTGATCTTGAGCCATCGCGAAAAAGCAGATCCTGAACCCCCCTCACCAATCCACCTGTTCTTCGGCCACCTCCAACTTCACCTTCGACCAGGCGAGTTGCAGCGCATCGGCGGTGCCTGAAACGTTCAGCTTGTAGTTGCCCAGGTTGGTCTCCTGCGGGGAACGCACCAGGAGCTGGCTGATGCTGCGGGCGGCCTCATGGGTTTCCAGCATACGCGGCTGCCAGCGACCGAAGACCTTCGGGTTGTCGGCATATTCCTCGGTCATGCCGGTGCGGATGAACGGCAGCATGACGCAGCAGGCGCTGACATGTTCCGCATCGCGTCCCAGGTTGACCCGCAACACCTCCGGCAGGCGCAGCACCGCCCAGTTGGCGACGACGTACCCGGGCACGGCAATGCCGGGTTCGATGGCCTGCATCGACGACACATAGAGAAACTGAACCGGGTCCTTGTGGTAGACCGCCTCGCCCGCCCACAGATGGGTCCAGGACACGAACCCGTTGATCTTGGTGTCCATCACCTGCCGGCTCTCGCCCAGGTGATCCATGAAGGTCTGCCGCACCCGGGCCCGCCGCATGGCAAGACTCTCACCTTCGATATGCGGCAGGGCACGACCGAAGCGATAGCCTTTTTCGGACAACCCCGAATTGCAGACGATGAGGTCGGGCGTGCGGTCGCCCATCTGCTCGATGATATAGCTTCGGGAAGCCCACAGGTCATTCAGGCTCGTCACGTCGGCCTGCAGGGCAAAGGCCTTGACGCCCTTTTGGTTGATCGCGTCGACCAGGTCGAAGGCGTCCCGGGCGCTGCTGTGGAAATGCACGCCGACCACCTCGGCGCCGTTGGCCGCCGCTGCCAGCGCGAGCCCTTGGCCGAGGCCGCCGTCCTTTCCCGACCCGGTGATCAATACCCGCTTGCCCGCAAAAGCCTCCTGAAAGTCAGGGCCGAACTCGAAGTTGGCGATATCCGCGCTATAGGCCACGTCCACACTCCTTGGCTGAATCCAACTGAGTAGTGAAAACGACGCCGGCCGCGAAGGCAAGGGCAGGTTTCTGCGTCTGCATT
>JAWVZU010000166.1:0-8911 GCA_033722075.1 Lysobacterales bacterium | reverse complement strand
CGGCATCTATCGCAAGCAGGGAAAGACCATCGAGGTTCTCGATCCGGCGACCGGCGAGTACGGTCCGTCGGGGACCAAGCCCGACCCCGAGGTGGTGGAAATTCTCAAGATGCGCGATCCGGCAGCCCGATTTGCCGCACTGCGCGAACACGCCAGCCCGCAGGCTCGTTTCCTCTGGTGCTGCTTCCGCGACCTGTTCCACTATTGCGCGGTTCATCTCGAGGACATTGCCGAATCCGCGCGCGACGTGGATCTCGCAATGCGCTGGGGCTACGGCTACCAGCAAGGTCCCTTCGAGACCTGGCAGGCGGCCGGTTGGAAACAGATCGCGATCTGGCTGCGGGAAGAGATCGAAGCCGGAGAGACGATGGCCGATGCCCCCCTGCCCGGCTGGGTGGATCAGCTCAGCGACGGGCCCCATGGACCGGAAGGCTCCTACGGTCCCGCCGAGGGCGCGTTCATTCCGCGCTCGAGTTTGCCGGTCTACGAACGGCAGCCGTTTCCCGAGCTGCTGCTGGGCGAGAAGGCCGACCCGGGACACACGCTCCACGAGGACGATGCGGTGCGGATCTGGCACCAGGATGACGGCATCGCCGTGCTCAGCTTCAAGTCGAAGATGCATACCGTTTCTCCCGCGGTCGTCGCCGGCATGGAACAGGCCCTGGACATCGCCGAGGACGGTTTCCGCGGTCTCGTCATCTGGCAGCCTCGCGAGCCGTTCTCGGTCGGCGCCGACCTTTCCGCGGCCAGGGCCGAACTGGAGCGTGCAGGTCCCGACGCGGTCCAGGCGGTCATCGAGACTTTCCAGGCCGCGAACGTGCGCCTGCGCCATTCCCATGTGCCGACCGTCGCCGCCGTACGCGGCATGGCACTGGGAGGCGGTTGCGAGATCCTGCTGCACTGCGACCGCACCGTCGCCGCGCTGGAGAGCTATATCGGGCTGGTGGAAGTCGGCGTCGGGCTGCTTCCGGCCGGGGGCGGATTGGCGGAACTCGCCATCCGGGCCGCCGAAGAAGCAGGCCCGGGCGATCTGTTCACGCACCTTCGGCCCTATTTCGAACGGGCCGCCATGGGCCAGGTTTCCGCGTCGGCCATCGAGGCCAAACGCTGGGGGCTGCTGCATCCCGAGGATGTCGTCGTCATGCACGCGCACGAACTTCTGCACGTCGCACGCACCCAGGCGATGGCCCTGGCCGAAACCGCCTACCGACCACCCTTGCCGACGCCGGTCAAGGTCGCCGGGGCGATGGGCATCGCCAATTTCAAGGCGGCCCTGGTCAACATGCTGGAAGGCCGATTCATCTCCGAGCATGACTACGAGATCGGGAGTCGTATTGCCACGGTGCTTTGCGGCGGCGAGATCGAAGCCGGGGAGGTCGATCGCCAGTGGCTGCTCGATCTCGAGCGCGATCACTTCCTGGCGCTGATGCAGACCGAGAAGACCCAGGAGCGGATCCAGCACATGCTGAAGACCGGCAAGCCGCTGCGGAATTGAAGAAGTCCGGGAAAGGACTCCTGTCGCTTCCCGGACACTGCGATCGAAAAGTGCGATTTCCGATCGCCTCCGCAACCGGTGGTTGCGGCCGGCCGTCCATAGCCGGCGGCGTGCGCGGAGGCGGTGATGGAGTTGAGGCAAAGGGACATGGAAAGGAAGAGAAGTCATGAGTAAGCAAGTACAGGACGCGTATATCGTTTCGGCCATCCGCACGCCGGTGGGCAAGGCGCCGCGAGGGGTATTTCGAACCACCCGGCCGGACGACCTGCTGGCCCATTGCCTTAGCGAGACCCTGAAGCAGGCGCCGGGTATCGATCCCGGGGTGATCGGCGACGTGGTGGTCGGCTGCGCGATGCCGGAGGGCGAACAGGGGATGAACGTAGCCCGTATCGCCACCCTGCTGGCGGGCTTCCCGGAGCAGGTTCCGGCAATGACCATCAACCGTTTCTGCTCATCCGGCGTCCAGGCCGTTGAACTGGCCGCGGCGCAGATCCGGCTCGGCCAGGCGGACCTGGCCATCGGCGCGGGAACCGAGTCCATGAGCATGGTGCCGATGATGGGCAACAAGGCGGCCATGAATCCGGCGATCTTCGAGGACGACCACGTCGCGATCGCCTACGGCATGGGCATCACCGCGGAGAAGGTCGCCGAGCGCTGGCAGGTCGGGCGCGAGGATCAGGACCGCTTTGCGCTGGAAAGCCATCGCCGGGCACTGGCCGCCACCGAGGCCGGCCACTTCGACGCCGAGATCAGTTCCTATCGCGTCCAGCACAAGCAGGCCGACCTGGCGGCCCGACAGATCTCGTCGACGGATCAACTGGTCAGCCGGGACGAAGGGCCGCGTGCGGACACCAGCGAGGAAGTCCTGGCCAAGCTGCGCCCGGTCTTCCGCGCCGGCGGCAGCGTCACGGCCGGCAACAGCTCGCAGATGAGCGACGGCGCGGGCGCGGTCCTCCTCGCCTCGGAGGCCGCGCTCAAACGCTTCGACCTGGAACCGATCGGCCGCATCGTCAGCTATGCAGTCGCCGGAGTCGCCCCCGAGATCATGGGCATCGGTCCCATCGAGGCCATTCCGAAAGCCCTCGCCCAGGCCGGGATTCAGCAATCGGACCTGGACTGGATCGAACTGAACGAGGCCTTTGCCGCCCAGTCACTGGCGGTGATCCGCGAACTCGAACTGGACCCGGAACGGGTGAACCCCCTCGGCGGCGCCATTGCCCTCGGCCACCCGCTGGGCGCGACCGGCGCGATCCGCACGGCGACACTGATGCACGGACTGCGCCGTACCGGTGGCCGCTACGGCATGGTTACCATGTGCATCGGCACAGGGATGGGCGCGGCGGCGGTTTTCGAGCGCCTCTGAGCGCCCCGAGCCGGTGCCCTGCTCCAAACCCGGCCCCGGGTTCCGGGCCGTGCTTCCCATCTTCGACCTTCGTGGGACAAGACGCCGCCCGGACGGGCCGTAAATCGGGGCGCGAAGATCCCGGCTTCTCGGCCACCCACGTTACCGGTATAATGCGCGCCCAGTTCCCCACCGGTAGCGCAGACAAGAGCATGCTAAGAATTATTGCGACCCTGGCGACCCTCTCGCTGTTGGCATCGACGGCCACGGCCCAGAACCAAGGCGATCCCGAGAGCGGCGCCAAGAAGGCCTACACGTGCACCGGTTGCCACGGCATCCCCAGCTACTTCAATACCTATCCGATGTACCACGTCCCCAAGATCGGTGGACAGAACTACGACTACCTGGTCGCCGCGCTGCAGGCCTACCGGTCCGGGGACCGGCAACACCCGACCATGCGCGCCCAGGCCGGTCGCCTTTCGGACGAGGATATCCAGGACATCGCGGCGTATTTCGTGAGCCTGTCGCCGGATGAGCCCGGCGAGCCCGCGTTGGCCCAGGCGCCGGCCAACGTTCCGGAAGACAAGCTGCAGGTCTGCGTCGGTTGTCACGGCGAAGATGGCATCGGGGTCAATCCGATCTATCCAAAGCTGGCCGGCCAGTACGCCGACTACATGTTCCAGGCCCTCAAGGCCTACAAGTCCGGCGACCGCAACAACGCCATCATGGCGGGCATGGTGACGACCCTGTCGGACAGCGACATGGAACTCCTGTCGGCCCACTATGCGGCGAAAGCCGGCCTGGTGGACCTGGCAGTCGACATCGACTGACCCTAAGCTGGCCCGGCCGGGTTCGTCCCGGCGCGACCATTGCCGTTCCGGAAACTCAGGCAGGATCCGGGCTGGCCGCGGCAGGATTCACCATCAGGGATTCGCGCTCGAGCAGAAGCTGGGAGAAGCTGTCCGTCGGCAGCGGTCGGCAGAACAGATAGCCCTGTAATTCCTCGCAGCCGTTGGCCCGCAGGAATTCGAGATGCCCCTCCTCCTCCACGCCCTCGGCAATCACCCCGAGATTGAGGCTGTGGGCCATTGCGATGGTGGCTTTCACGATTGCCTCGTCGTCCGGGTCGACCCCGATATGGCGCACGAACGACTGGTCCACCTTGATCCGGTCGGCCGGAAACCGTTTCAGATAGTCCAGCGAAGCCTGCCCCGTGCCAAAGTCGTCGATTGAGATCTTGCACCCCAGGTCCCGACAGGCTTCCAGTCTCTCGCGCAGCCCGGGAATCGACTTGATGCTGATGCTCTCGGTGACCTCCAGGTCGAGGTATTGGGGCTCCAGCCCGGCTGCATTGAGCGCATCCTCGACCACGTTGACGAGATTGGACTGCTTGAGTTGCAGCGGGGACAGGTTGACGCCGATCGTCAGGGGCAGGCCGAAGCGCTGCTGCCATTCGGCGGTCTGCCGCGTCGCCATGCGCAGCAGCCACTCGCCGATCGGGACGATGAGACCCGTTTCCTCGGCGATCGGGATGAAGAAGCCCGGGCTGATCAGCCCCTGCTCGGGGTGTTCCCAGCGAATCAGCGCTTCCATGCCGACGATGTCCTCGGTCGCCGAGGACACCTGCGGCTGGTAGTACACGCGAAGCTCGTTGTTCTTCTCCGCGTGGCGCAGCGCCGATTCCAGCTTGAGCCTTTGTTCGTGCTCCTCTTCGGGCTCGTCGACGTAGCTCTGCGTGGTATTGCGGCCCATGCCCTTGGCGCTGAACATCGCCATGTCCGCATGCTTCAGCAACTGCTCGGGATTGCGTCCGTCGTCGGGGAAGAAACTGACCCCGATACTCGCCGTAATCTGCAGGTCCTGGCCCTCGCGGGTGCGAATCGGTTCGGCCAGCGCGCGGTTCAACTTCTGCGCCACCCGCAACACATCGTCGCGGTGATTGATGTGCCGCAGGATCACCGTGAATTCGTCCCCGGCGTAACGGGCCACCGTATCACTCTTGCGAACCATGGCCTTGAGACGTTCCGTGACGCTGGCAAGCACCTGGTCGCCGATGGAGTGCCCCAAACCGTCATTGATGGTCTTGAAGCGATCCAGGTCCACGAACATCAGCGCCACCATCTCTCCCCTGCGCGCCGCCTCCTTGAGCGCGTGATCGAGGCGGTCGTTGAACAGGAGCCGGTTCGGCAGACCGGTCAGTGCGTCATGCAGGCTGCGCGTTTCGCTCTGGGCCTTTAGCTGCCTGATTTCGAGCTGTTTTCCGAAAAATCCCGCCAGCAGCCGCAATGCACCCAGCCGTTCGATGACGCCCTCCAGCGGCGCTCTTGCGACACCCATGACCGCGCCGATGGTGGTCCCTCCTTTGCCAGCGATGGGAACGGCGAGATAAGCCTGGACGCCCAGTTTCCTGACCAGGGGGTCCTCGGCGCCCAGGGCCTGACGAGCGTCATCCGGGGCCACTACTTCCTTGCCCACCAGCAGCTTGCGAAACGGCGCGTGACCGGCAACGTCGGAAGGCGCGGCGCCCTCGCCGCTGCCATGACTCGCCAGGACCTTCATCTGTTGACTGCGATCAACGGCGACCGCCAGGAGCAGGTCAAACCCAAGGCGACGCTGCAGGTTCTCCATAGCTTCCGGCAAGTCGGCACTGCCGGCGCGAAACACCGGGGCCAGGGCATCAAGCAGTTCGCTCCCAACCGAAGGACCGGACCCGGATGCTGCGGCGATCTCGTCCGCAACGGGACGAATCCGGGTCAGATATACGAGCCGGCCATGACGCATCCCCATGCGACGGGCAACGGCCACCCGCTCGTGATGACCAGCGAAATTACGATCGCATTCGAAGTCGATCTCGCCGTCTCGCTTCAGCTGGGCCTTCCGGCGGGCCTCCAGTTCCGGATCCTCGATCAGTCCGAGCGCATCCAGGCCTTGTCCCAGCCAGTGGTCCTCTTCTTGTCCAGAGCGTTCGACAAAAGGCCGATTCACCTCCAGGATCGTGTTGCTGCGCGGATCCGAGACCACGTACTCCTCATCGACGCCATGGAAGAGCAACTCCTCTTCCACCTCGTCGCGGACACCCTCACCGAACGTCTCGTCTCCCAGGAGCCGGTCCAGCCGGAAGTTGAACTCACCCGGGTTGAGTGGGGCGAAGATCACCTCGGAAACCGACGTCGATGCTTTCAGCCAGTCATCTGAATCCCCGTCGGCAACAAGACCCATCAGCTTGATCGAAGAGCCATACTTTGCCGCAACCTGGGCGATCGGCTCGCTACCCAGCCCCAGATCGATGATCAGGAGGTCGACGTCGAGCTGGGAGAGAAACTGGTCGGCCGCCGTGATTCCGTCTGCGGTATAAACGGACTTCACCGATCGTCCGGACAACACCGACGAGACGGCTTCGCGAGCCTCCACGTCGGCGCAAACGATCAGGGCAGTGATCTGGTCGAGCTTTTCGCTCATACAACCCAGCGTCCGTCGCGGAGCCTCGGGCGGAACGCTTCCGTTTCGCCCTGTTCCTCACCGACCACATGGAACAGTTTTTCGAGCGAGTTGGGCAGCGCAATCTGCTGGCCGAGAAGGATGACCTTCCGGTCGTCTTCGGCCGCAGCGACCTTACGCAGGTAGTCGACCGCGGGCCCGCGCAACTCCCGCTCGTAGCGGGTCAGAATGTAAACACCGTACTGCATGCTCTGGACGATGTACCGCAGCGCCTCAACCAGCTTGCGACACCCCGGTACACTGATATCCGCCGCTTTAAGACTGGTCATACCCTGGTTGTCGGACCAGTGATAGATGGATCTGCCGGTCTGCCGGCAGATCAGCCGGTATTGAACGAGGGCCGCCTCGACGTCGGACGTTTCGAGCGCGATCAGATTCGACTCGAGTTCCAACACCTGTTCGTAAAATGAGCTGACGGCCAACCTGGCTTCCACGACCTGGATACACGGGCCTATTAAGCCTGCCCACGGTTCATCAATCAAGGCAATTAGCAGGCGAAGATCACTGGAAACGACGCTCAAGAGCCATCATGTAGATCGGATGCTAGGACTCCGTCAGTGGTGGCGCCGACGTGCCGCAGCCCGCAATCCACTTCCCGACCCCGTCTGGACTGACGTGGTTCGTTCCACGCAGCTCCTCCAATCGCTGCCCGAGGCGCAGCGGACGGAACTTCGCAAGCTGGTGGACCTCTTTCTGAACGACAAGGACTTCTATGGCGCTGCCGGTCTCGAGGTCGAGCGACGCATGGCCGCCGTCATCGCCGCGCAAGCCTGCCTGCCTGTGCTGAACCTAGGGTACCGCTGGCTTTCCGGCTGGCATTCGATCTATGTCTATCCCGGCCAGTTCAGGACACGCCGGACCTACCGCGACCACAACGGCCTGGAGTACGAGGACCAGCGGGCCCTGGCAGGGGAAGCTCAGCACACCGGCGGACTGGTGTTTTCCTGGCAGGATATCGAGGAAGATCTGGCCTACCCGGACGATGGCGCCAACGTGATCATCCACGAGATTGCCCACAAGCTGGACATGCAGAACGGCGACGCGGACGGTTACCCACCGCTGCACCGCGGCATGGCGAGCGATCCCTGGGCAAGTGCCATGCAAAGCGCCTACGACGATCTCGGGCGGCAGCTGGATGCCGGGGTGGAGCCTGAGATCGATCCCTATGCGGCTACCGATCCCGCGGAGTTCTTCGCCGTCATGAGTGAATACTACTTCGAGACGCCCGGTCACCTCGCCGAGACCTATCCGGCAGTATTCGAACAGCTGCAAGCCTTCTATCATCCCCGCCGATGACCTACCACTGGCATGATTTCGTGGGCAACATCGGGGTCGCACTGATCCTGCTCGCCTATCTGTTGCTGCAGGTCGAACGCATGGACCCGAGACGACTACCGTACTCGGTGGTCAATGCGTTGGGAGCAGGTTTGATCCTCGTCTCGCTGGCTATCGAGTTCAACCTCTCGGCGTTTCTCATCGAGTCCTTCTGGATTGCGATCAGCGTGGTCGGTATCGTGCGGGCCTGGACACGACGATCGGCACCGGAATCCGAATGAAAAGAGTTCTTCCTGCGCTAGTCCTTGCCGTCTCGCTGGTGGGATGCGCGACAACCAGTCACCATGCTGAGGTACGCCGTGCCGAGATCGATCGCCTCGCCGACCTCCTCCCGGCAGCCGAGACAATGGCGAATCGCTACGGGGCGGGCAATGTCCTGGTTGCCTTCGACCTCGACAACACGCTCCTGGCCATGCGCACCGAACTCGGTGCGGATCAGTGGTACGACTGGCAGAAACGTCTGCAATCCGAGGATCCCTGTCATCCGGCGGTGGTGCCCGACCGGCTGGCGGCCCAGGGCGCGCTCTACCACGAAGGCGCCATGCAGCTGACCGAACCCGCAGCCCGTGAACTGGTTGACGAACTGCGCGAAAAAGGCCACCCGGTGATGATCATCACCGCGCGCGGAGCCGATTTCCGGCTGGCGACCTTCCGGGAGTTGCGACGCAACGGCCTGAGCTTTCTCGAGTCCGCACCGGGTCCGTGGCGGGGTTACGATGGCTCACTGAAGCTCGAGGGCGCAACCCGCCCGGTGCTTTACGAGGACGGCGTACTGATGCTGGCCGGGCAGCACAAGGGCCGGATGTTGCTTGGCCTCTATGCTCACGCGGGCCTGCCGTTGCCGCCCGCGATCGTGTTCGTCGACGACAAGGCATATAACACGCAGGCCATGGCCGAGGCCCTGGAAGCCGCGGAGGTCGACGCATACGTCTACCGCTACAGCGGGGAGGACAAACGGGTCGACAATTTCGACCCCGCAGCAGCAGCCGCCGCATGGTCCCGCATGGAAGGCGCACTACAGGTCGTCGAGAGCGTGATGGGCGAGGTGAATTTCGACCTGCCGGACAACCACGCCCCGGCCGGCTGTCCATGAATCTCGTCGCGCCTCTCGCCATGATACTGGCCAGTATGACGTTGCAGGGCGGTCCGCCCGACGCGCCAACCAGCGTGCGCATCGCGACCTTCAACGTATCGCTTCACTTCTCCCGTCAGGGCGAGATCATCGATGAGCTCAGCGGCGG
>JAWVZU010000165.1:0-8939 GCA_033722075.1 Lysobacterales bacterium | reverse complement strand
GGGGGCGGGGACTTTTCAGCCGATGCGGGTGGAGTCCGTCGACGAACACCGGATGCATCGAGAACGTTTCCGTATCGATGCCGAGTTGGCGAGGCTGCATGAGCAGACGCGGCACGCCGGCGGGCGGGTCGTGGCCGTGGGCACGACCGTGGTTCGGGCACTGGAATCGGCCTGGCGAGAGGGCGAAGGAAGGATCAGCCCCGGCGAGGGCGAAACCGATATCTTCATCTACCCGGGGCAGTCCGTCGGAGCTGTCGATGGGCTGATCACCAATTTCCACCTTCCCGAATCAACACTGTTGATGCTGGTGTGCGCTTTTGCCGGGATGGAAGCGACCCTGCGCGCCTATCGCCACGCGGTGGAGGAACGCTATCGTTTTTTCAGCTACGGTGACGCGATGCTGATCGCCGACCTCGAACCATGAAATTCGAGCTGCTCGCCAACGATGGTGCAGCCCGGCGTGGGCGGCTCGAGTTCGAGCGCGGGACTGTGGAGACCCCTGTGTTCATGCCGGTCGGGACCTACGGAACGGTCAAGGCCATGACGCCGGAAGAGTTGCAGTCCGTTGGGGCGACGATCATCCTCGGGAATACCTTTCACCTGATGCTGCGTCCGGGCACCGAAATCATCGAGGCCCACGGAGATCTGCATGATTTCATGAACTGGCCGGGCCCGATCCTGACCGACTCGGGCGGTTTTCAGGTGTGGAGCCTGGCGGAGCGGCGCAAGATCACCGAACGCGGCGTCGAGTTCGCATCGCCGGTTGACGGGTCCCGCGTGTTCCTCGGCCCCGAGGAGTCGATGCAGGTTCAGCGCGCGCTGGGTTCGGATATCGTCATGATCTTCGACGAGTGCACGCCTTATCCGGCCGAACGTGAGGTCGCCGCAGAGTCGATGCGCCTTTCCCTGCGCTGGGCCCGGCGCTGCAGGGATGCCTTCGGCGACAATCCCAACGCCTTGTTCGGAATCGTCCAGGGCGGCATCCATCCGGACCTGCGGGTCGAGTCGGCCGAGGGGCTCCGGGACATCGGCTTCGATGGCTATGCGATCGGTGGCCTGGCCGTGGGCGAACCTGCGGAGGAGCGGGAACGGACCCTGGAGGCGACCATACCCCATTTGCCGCCCGATCAGCCTCGCTACCTGATGGGCGTAGGCAAGCCGGAAGACATGGTCGAGGCGGTCGCCCGGGGGGTGGACATGTTCGACTGCGTGCTTCCGACCCGCAACGCGCGCAACGGATACCTGTTCACCGGGCGGGGCGTGGTCAAGATCCGTAATGCGGTGCACGCCAAGGCCACCGAGCCGGTGGACCCGGATTGCGTCTGCTATACGTGCCGCAACTATAGCCGGGCCTATCTGCGCCACCTGGACCGGTGCAATGAGATCCTCGCGTCCCGCTTGGCAACGATCCACAACCTGCATTACTACCTGAACCTCATGGCCGCCATGCGTGGGGCCATCGAGGCGGGGGGCTTCGCCGCGTTCAGGCGCGAGTTCTACGCTGCGCGGGAGGACTCCGAGAGCATCTGATCGCGCATCGAACACGGTTTTCTGTGATAATGACCGGCTTTGCGCCATTGAAAGTCTCCGGGCGCAACCCAAGCTTTGGCGAGACTCGAACCCAGATTTGACGAGAGAGGCGAGCGTGGATTGGCTGATTTCGAATGCACATGCCCAGACCGGCGGGGGCGCGCCACCGGACGCCGGCATGGCGAACCTGATATTTATCCTGGTGCTTTTTGCGGTCCTGTACTTCTTCATGATTCGACCCCAGATGAAGAAGCAGAAGGAGCACCGCCAGATGGTCGAAGCTCTCAACAAGGGCGATGAGATCATCACCAACGGCGGGATCTTCGGCAAGATCCTGGAGGTCGGAGAGTCTCTGGTCGTCCTGGAGGTCAACGATGGCGTGCAGCTGAAGGTGCAGAAATTCGCCGTTGCCAAGACGCTGCCCAAGGGCACGCTGAAGTCCCTCAAATAACCGGTTTCCGAGAGTTCTCCGATGAATCGATATCCGCTCTGGAAGTATCTTTTGGTGGTGGCGGTGCTCCTCGCCGGCGGCCTTTTTGCATTCCCAAACCTCTATGGCAAGGACCCGGCGGTCCAGGTGACCATGCGGCGTGGCGACCTGGACGAGGCGCTGGTCAACACCGTCCGGTCCGTCCTGGAGCAGGAGGGGATCGAGGTCAAGGCCACCGAGCTCAAGGAAGGGATGCTGATCGCCCGCCTGGTTCATCGCGAGGACCAGGAACGAGCGGCCGACCTGGTGGACCGGCGACTCGGAGAGCCCTATACGGTTGCCCTGAACCTGGCGCCGGCGGCCCCGGAATGGCTGCGTGCCCTGGGCGCCGAGCCCATGGTCCTCGGACTCGATCTGCAGGGCGGCGTGCACTTCCTGATGGAAGTGGACATGGAGACGGCTCGCCGGCAGCAGTCCCAGAAGTACGAGGGCGATATCCGCAGCCTGCTGCGGGATGAGCGGATCCGTCCGCGCAGCATTTCGCCCGGAAACGCCGCGGTGACCGTCGGGTTCCGGACCGCCGAGGACCTGGAAGCGAGCGTCGACCTGATCGAAGAGAACTTCCCGGAGCTTTCGTCCTCGGCCGCCGACGATGATCTGAGCGTCCGATTCGAGATTTCCGAGGTCAAGCTGCAGGAGATTGCGGACACGGCGCTGCAGCAGAACATCACCGCGCTGCGAAACCGGGTTAACGAACTCGGTGTGGCCGAGCCGATCATCCAGCAGCAGGGGGACAGCCGGATCGTGGTCCAGCTCCCCGGCGTCCAGGATACGGCGGAGGCAAAACGCATTCTCGGCGCCACGGCGACCCTGGAGTACCGGGCGGTCGATACGGAGCACAGTGCGCAGGTCGCCCAGAGTACCGGCAGCATCCCACCGGGCACGCGGCTCTATCGCCAGCGGGACGGTACGCCGGTGCTGTTGAAGAAGAACCTCATCGTCTCCGGAGACCAGCTGGTGGATGCGTCTGCCGGCTTCGATCCGCAGAACGGCCAGCCGCAGGTAAACGTCACCCTGAACAACATCGGCGCCAAGCGGATGTTCGAGTTCACCCGGAACAATGTGAACAAGCCGATGGCGGTGGTCTACGTGGAGCGTCTGCCGGTCACCCGCGAAGTCGACGGCGAAATGGTCCGGACCCACCGGATCACCGAGGAGGTCATTTCGGTGGCCAACATCCTCGAGCCCTTCGGCAAGCGTTTCCGGACCACCGGACTGGACCCCGAGGAAGCCAACGAGCTGGCCCTGTTCCTGCGTGCGGGGGCCCTTGCGGCACCGGTGGACATCATCGAAGAGCGGACCGTCGGGCCCAGCCTGGGCCAGGACAACATCGACAAGGGCTTCAAGTCGGTGATGATCGGTTTTGTCGTGGTGCTGGTGTTCATGGCGATCTACTACCGGGTGTTCGGCCTGGTCGCCGACCTCGCGCTGTTTGCCAACCTGGTCCTGATCGTCGCGCTGCTGTCCCTGATCGGGGCAACGCTGACCCTGCCGGGCATCGCGGGGATCGTGCTGACCGTCGGCATGGCGGTGGATGCCAACGTGCTGATCTTCGAGCGGATCCGGGAGGAACTGGCCAACGGCAATTCGCCGCAGACCAGCATTCGGGCGGGTTATGAGAAGGCCTTTTCGACCATCGCGGATGCCAACGTGACCACCCTGATCGCCGCGATCGTGCTGTTTTCCTTCGGCACGGGCCCGATCAAGGGCTTTGCGGTGACCCTGTCACTGGGCATCATCACTTCCATGTTCACCGCAATTATGGGGACCCGGGCGGTGGTCAACCTGATCTACGGCCGCAAGCAGCGCGTCAAGGCGCTTGCGATCTAGAATGATGTTCCGATTTGGACATCCTGTCGCAATCGGAACGCGCACTTTGAAAAGTGTGATTTCCAAAGTGCTCACGCTTCGCGCCGGCCGACCGTGGCCGGATGAAGCCTAGGAGTTGATAGATGCAGATTCTCGCCAAAGAAACCCATATCGATTTCATCGGTCAACGGCACATCGCCCTGGTGTTTTCGGTCATTCTGCTGGTCGTATCGATCGGCTCGTTCTTTGTACGTGGGCTGAATTTCGGACTGGATTTCACCGGCGGAACATTGATCGAGGTCGGTTACCAGGAACCGGTCGACCTCAACAGCGTTCGCGAGTCGCTCAGCGCGGCAGGGTTCGACGACGCCGTCGTCCAGACCTTCGGCAGTGCCCGGGACATCGTCGTGCGACTGGCTTCGCGTGGCAAGGAAAGCGATGCGGAGATCAGCAACGGGGTGATGAAAGCGCTCGAGGATACCGGCCTGCAGCCGGAGATGCGCCGCGTCGAGTATGTCGGACCGCAGGTTGGAGAGGAACTGGCGGAAAAGGGTGGACTGGCCATGCTGGCGGCCCTTGCCGGCATCCTCTTCTACATCATCGTCCGCTTCCAGTGGAAGTTCTCGGTCGGGGCGGTCCTGGCGCTGGTCCATGATGTCATCCTGACCGTCGGCTTCTTCTCGCTGCTGCAGATCGAGTTCGATCTGACGGTGCTTGCCGCGGTCCTGGCGGTGATCGGTTATTCGCTGAATGACACGATCGTGGTCTACGACCGGATCCGGGAGAACTTCAAGGAGATCCGCAAGGGTGAACCGATCAAGATCTTCAACCGGTCGATCAATCAGATGCTTTCGCGAACGGTGATGACCTCGCTGACCACGCTGCTGGTGTTGCTGGCGCTGTTCATCTTCGGCGGCGAGATCATCCACTCCTTCGCCATCGCCCTGATCTTCGGCGTGGTGATCGGAACCTACTCGTCGATCTACGTCGCGGCCACGGCCCTCCTGCTGATGGACGTCAGCAAGCAGGACCTCATGCCCGCACCGAAAGAAGGTGCGGACCTGAGCCACGTGCCCTGATCGTACCGGCAGACCGCTGCGGGGAAGCGATGGGCGAGCGCCTGCAAAGAGAATTCATGGGGTAAGCGGATGTCACGGCTGCCGTATCTCGTTTTCTTTCTCTCCGGATTCGCAGCTCTTACCTTCGAGACCCTCTGGTTTCGGGTCGCCGGGCTGGTTTTCGGAAACAGTGTCTGGGGCGCCACGGTGGTGCTCGCGGCCTTCATGGCCGGACTGGCGGGAGGCACCGCGTTTCTCGCGTTGGCAGGGCATCGGTTACGCCTGGGTTTCCGGTTTTTTGCGGCCATCGAAATCATCATCGGCCTCAGTGGTCTTGCCATCGTCTTGCTGCTGCCGGACCTGGCCTCGGCACTGGCGGCACTGTTTCAGTCGCTCGATTCCAGCCTTTCCCTGAATCTGGTCCGCTTCGTCCTTGCCTTCGTGGTGCTGGTGGTGCCGAGCCTTGCGATGGGGATGACGCTTCCGACCATCGTTCACGCGTTGCACCAGCTGGATTCGAACTATGGCCAGATCCTGGGCCGGCTCTATGGATGGAACACCGCCGGTGCGGTGATCGGCGCCCTTGCGGGCGAGGTCGCCTTCATCCGCTGGTATGGGGTCACCGGTACCGCGATCCTGGCGGCCGGGCTCAATGGGTTGGCGGCCCTGCTGGCGTTGCATTTGCGGCGCAGGCTCGGTGGCCAGCTGGCCGCAGCCGCTCCGCAGGTCTCGCTCCGACCCGAGACCCGGGAGGGTCTGTTTTCCAGCGCCGTGTTGCGGTTGATGATCGTCGCCGGGCTGCTCGGGTTCCTCATGCTCGCCCTCGAGATCCTGTGGTTCCGTCAACTGCTGTGGTTTCACGCCAGTACGAGCCTGACCTTCGCGACCATGCTGGCAGTCGTACTCGCCGGCATTGCGCTGGGTGGACTGCTTGCGGGCTGGGCCTACGCAAGAGAGCGCTCGCTCCACAGGTACAACCGTATCCTGCTCATCCTGACCGGGCTGGCTGCCCTGGCGCCGTTTCTGCTCTTGATTCGGATCCTGTGGCAGATCGCGGACGTCACATCCTGGGCCTGGTTCATCGGCCTCTGCCTGGTGGTCATGTTGCCCAGCGCGGTGCTGTCCGGGGTGCTTTTCACCACTGTCGGGAAGGCGCTCAGCGAACAGCTGCTATCCGACCGCCGCGTGACTGCGCTGCTGCTGCTGAGCAACACGCTTGGGGCCGCACTGGGTGCTCTTGCCGGTACCCTGGTGCTGATTCCGCGCTTCGGAGTCCAGGGGAGCATCATCGGCATCGCCGTGGCCTATGGGCTGGCTGCGCTGTTGATACCGGGATCGGGTGCCGGCGCGAGGTCGACCAGGTCGAACAGGTCGGAGTGGTTTGCAGCAGGAGCCGCCGCGTTGGTCCTGGCTCTGATCGTGGGGCTGACGGCGACCACGAGCATGCGGCCATTTTATTCCAACTACTACCGTGACAACGGCCCCAACCTGACCACCAGCGTGGTTGGTTTCCGGGAAACGCCGACCGAGACGATCCTCTACCACCGGGTTTCCCTCTTCGGTGCACCCAAGTTCTATCGTCTGATCACGAACGGGCATTCCATGTCCGGGTCCACGACCTTCGCCAGGCGGTTCATGAAGCTCTATGTGTACCTTCCGCAGATTCTGCATCCGGATATGCGGGACGTCCTGTTGATTTCCTACGGGGTGGGTTCGACGGCGAAGGCGCTGACGGACACCCGGTCGATCGAGCATATCGACGTGGTGGATATCTCGCGGGACGTGCTGGAAATGAGCAGCGTGGTGTTTTCCCCGGAGGAAAACCCGCTGAATGATCCGCGGGTGAATGTCCATATCGAGGACGGCCGGTTCTTTCTCGGCACCACGCCCCGGGCCTATGACCTGATCACCGCCGATCCACCGCCGCCCAAGAACGCCGGCATCGTGAATCTCTATACCCAGGACTACTTCGAGCTTCTCTACGATCGCCTCAACGAGGGCGGAATGGCGACCTACTGGCTGCCGGTCTTCGACTTGACCGAAGAGGACGCACTGGCCATCACCAGGGCATTCTGCAATGCGTTTGATGACTGTTCGCTCTGGTCGGGAACCGCGCTGAACTGGATCCTGCTCGGCGTGCGCGGGGACTTTGCTCCGGTCGATCCGGATCATTTCGCGGCCCAATGGATGGATCCGGTCGTGGTGCCCGAATTGCGAGAGTTGGGTCTGGAATTTCCCGAGCAGATCGGCTCGCTCTTCCTGGCCGACGATGCCTATCTGGACCAGGTAACCGAAACCACAAAACCCGTTACCGACGACTTTCCCCTGCGCCTCACCAACGAGTTGGAACCGACCAAGGCCCACTCGCAGGTGTTGTACGACCTGTTGGCGGCACGGCGGGCGCGGGCACGCTTCCAGGAGAGTGATTTCTATCAGCGCATCTGGCCCGACGAGGTGGCCGGAGAAAGCCTCTTCTACTTCGAAACGCAGCGCATGTTGAACGACCTGGTGGTTTCGGGGCGGCAGCGCATCGGCAATCGCTGGCATGACCTCCAGTTGATGTTGACGGAGACCGAATTGCGCACCTTGCCCCTATGGGCCATGGGCAGTGACGTGCGGTCCCTGGAGATCGTCCATGAAGCGCTGGAGAGCGGCGACGAAGATCCCCGCCTGACAATCCACCTGGCCTATGAGGCGATGGTCGAACGGGATTATCCCCGGGCAATCGAATACTTCCAGCAGTACATACAGACGACGCCTTTTCTCGAAGACAGTGTCCCCTTGCAGCTGTCCTTCGCGCACTGCCTGGCAGGCGACCTGGCGGAGGCTCGCCGTTTCTTCGGATCCCTGGCGCCCAGTGGACGGAATCCGCAGGAATGGGCGGAGTTCGAGATCTGGTTCGAAGCCCGCTGTGGCGGCGGGCAGTCCGGCTAGTCAGGAGCCGGTCCGGGCGGTGACCAGGGCGCGAACCGGGGCCGGATAGCCCTCGATGGTCCGTGCCGCGTTTCCGGGATCCAGGAAGTCGGGCAGGGATTCGAAGGTCATCCAGCCGGTGGAACGCTGTTCGTCGACGGTGGTCGCGGACACGTCGTGGACCTGCACATCATGGAAGCTGCTCCGGCGAAGCCAGCGCTCCAGCATGGGCACGGAGGGGATGAACCAGACGTTGCGCATCTTGGCATAGCGCTCTTCGGGTACAAGCACCGTATTGGTGTCGCCGGCAACGACCAGCGTCTCCAGCACCAGGGTGCCCCCCGGCCGCAGCTGATTGCGCAGCTGCACCAGATGGTCCAGCGGCGAACGGCGGTGATAGAGAACACCCATGGAGCAGACCATATCGAATTGTGCCGACTCGGGTAGATCCTCGACGCCAAGGGGCAGCACCAGGCTGGGCAGGTCACCGAGCAGCTTCCGTACGGCGAGAAATTGGGTGACGTAGAGCAGGGACGGGTCGATGCCGATCACCTGAGCCGCTCCGGCGCCGAGCATCCGCCAGCCGTAGTAGCCGTTTCCGCTGCCCACGTCGAGCACTTGCAGATCGGCGAAGGAGACGGCCTTTTCGATTCGGGACCATTTCATGTCCGAACGCCACTCGGTGTCGACGAAGACACCGTGGAGATCGAAGGGGCCCTTGCGCCAGGGGCACAGGGCCTGCAGCCCCTGGACGATGGCCTGGCGACATGCATCGTCCGCCGCGGAGGCGGCGGTTACTGCGGGCTGCTGGAAGTTGCGAGCCTCGCAGTGGATCTCGGGCAAGCGCTCCAGGGCCGCCAACCATTCCGGCAGCCGGCCATGCCGCCGTGGTGTGTATTGTTCCCGACACCGCTGGGCGAGCTCCTTGTGGCAATCCCGAAACGCACTGTCGGCAAGGCGTTGCAGCAGTGCCTCGGGATAGGCACTCATTTGATGGCCAGCAGCGAGACGAAATTGAACGCCTGGAAGAAGGGTTCCACGGTCGTGAAGCCGGCTTCGCGGAGACGGCGGTCATGGGTCTCGAGCGTATCGCGGATCAGGACGTTTTCCAGGGCAGTGCGCTTGCGCGCGATTTCCAG
>JAWVZU010000164.1:0-8944 GCA_033722075.1 Lysobacterales bacterium | reverse complement strand
CTCGTCTTCGCAGTAGCACCCGACGGAAAAGTTGGCGTGGCCCGAGAACGCTGCCAGTAACTCCAGGTCGCGTTTTGGTCCGGCAGCTTTCATTTCGGCGAGATAGCGGCGGCGAAAGGCCTTCCAGGATCGCTCGTCCCAGCCGTCCGATTGAGCCGCCCGCGCTTCCTTAAGCAGTTCCTCGGACGGCGCCAGGTTTGGGAACCAGACATCGTAGAGGTCGCGACTGGCGTATTCCGACTTGGGCACGCCACGCGGGGGCCGACGGACGGTTCCGATCCGCAGCCCCTCGTCCGTTTCGCGTGGACTACCCAGCCTGACGATGCGGATGCTCATGCACCAGGTCGCCTAGCGCTTTGCAATGATCCACACGGCATGAACGATTCCGGGGATGTAGCCCAACAGGGTCAACAGGATGTTGATCCAGAATTGCGGGCCGATGCCGACCTGAAGGAACACGCCAAGGGGTGGGAGAAGAATCGAGAGCAGAATGCGGATCAGGTCCATGGAAAGTCTCGCCTTGAGCCAGTCGTCATTGTGGCGCAACACGACTGCCAGTTCATCCGGCGGCGGCGTGCGAATGCGCGAAGCGCATGCTCGATGGCTCGATCACAAATGCGGACAGGCAGATTTTCCGTGCGCTAAGTCGGGGTGCCATGGCTTTGGGTTCATTCCACCCACCGCACCGGATCGGCTAAGGTAGGGCTCTACGAAAACACCTTGGAGCCCGTCGTGAGATCAGTCTATTGCCTGTTGGGCATGCTTCTCGCCCTGCCAGCCATCGCGGTCGAGTCTTATCAGAAGCCGTCACCCGCCATGCAGGACCTGGTGGACGCGCCGCTTCCGCCACACGTCGCCGTCTCGCCGGATCACCGTTGGGCGGCATTCCTGCAACGATCCTACGTGACCACGCTCAAGGATCTCGCCGCCGAGGAGGCCAAGCTGGCCGGGCTGCGAATCCGGCCGTCGACTTTCGCGCCGAGCCGACAGACGCCCTACCGCGAGATCCAGGTCGTGGACCTGGACAGCGGGGCGATGTCCGAGCTCGAACTCCCGGAGGGGCGGATCTTCGAGGCCGAATGGTCTCCCAACTCCCGCTACCTGGGCTTCGTAATCGAGGAACGCGAAGGGCTGCATTTCTGGGTCCACGATACGGTCAGGGGTGAATCCCGGCGCGTATCCGACCGGGCAATCAACGGGGTATTCGAGCGTTATTACACCTGGTACGGCGATGGAGAGACCGTGCTCACGCAGCTTGCCGTGAATGCCGGAACGATTTTCGAGCCGGATGCGCGGCTGCCGAAGGGGCCGGCGATTCAGGAAACTGGGGAGACCAAGGCGGCCGTGCGGACCTATCAGGACCTCCTCAGGGACGAGCGTGATTCGGCCTACTTCGAATTTCTGGCCACTTCCCAGCCGGCGCGCATCAGGGTCCCTGGCGGCAAGGTGACCGAGCTTGGCAAGCCCGGTTTGTACGTCTTTCTTGCGCCGTCTCCGGATGGCAGGCTGGTTCTGGCCGAACAGTTGCAACGGCCGTTTTCCTACATCGTCCCCTACTATCGCTTTCCACTGCACTCAGAAGTCTGGAACAGCAAGGGCAAGGTCGTGACCACGGTCGCCAGCCTGCCCCTGGCCGAGGACGTGCCCCCGGCCTTCGACTCCGCGCGCGTGGGCCGACGGGACATCGACTGGCGGTCCGACCTGCCGGCCACCCTCACCTGGGTGGAGGCCCAGGACGGCGGGGACATCAAGGCGGACGTGGAACACCACGACATCGCTTACCAGTGGGCCCACCCCTTCAAGAGCGATCCCGAAGTCCTGTTTCGCTTCGAACTCCGCAGCGCCGGGCTGAGCTGGGGAACGGCTGAAACCGCGCTGGCGGGTGAGTGGCGCTACTCGGATCGGCGCTATCGGGTATGGAAGTTCTCTCCCGACGGCTCATCCGAACCGGTGGTCTTCCAGGACCGCTCCTACAACGACGAGTACAACGATCCGGGCAGCCCGGTCAGGACCCATAACCGCTTCGGCCAGGCGGTCATCCAGGTCAACGACGACGGGACCGTATTTCTCAACGGCCGCGGCGCCTCGGACGAGGGCTACCGCCCGCATATCGACCGCTACGACTTCGAGACCGGCGAGGCCGAGCGGCTCTGGCAGTCCCAGCCACCCCACTATGAGCAGGCGTACGCTGTGCTCGATGATGGTGCACGACGCCTGCTGATCAGTCGCGAATCGCCGACCGAGAATCCGAACTTCTTCATCGTGTCCACGGGCTCCGACGAAGAGCGGCGGATAACCCATTTCCCCCACCCGTTCCCGGAGTTCCAGGGCGTCAAGAAGGAGCTGATCCGCTACCAGCGCGACGACGGCATCGAACTGACCGGCACACTCTACCTGCCGCCCGACTACCAACCCGAAGACGGTCCGTTGCCGGTGCTGATGTGGGCCTATCCGCTGGAGTACAAGGACCCGAACGTGGCCAGCCAGGTTCGGGAGTCCCCGTACCAGTTCAATCGGATCGGTTTCTGGGGCCCGCTGCCCCACCTGGCCCAGGGCGTCGCCGTTTTCGATGATCCCAAGATGCCGGTGATCGGCGAGGGCGACGCGGAGCCCAACGACAACTTTCGCAAGCAGCTGGTGTCCAGTGCCCGGGCTGCGGTCGACGTTCTCGTCGAACGGGGTATCGCCGATCCGGATCGGATTGCCATTTCCGGACACTCCTATGGCGCGTTCATGGTGGCCAACCTGCTGGCTCACAGCGACCTGTTCGCCACGGGCATCGCGCGAAGCGGGGCCTACAACCGGTCACTCACCCCGTTCGGCTTCCAAGGCGAAGAGCGCGATTTCTGGGAAGGCCAGAGCGTGTACGCCACCATGTCGCCGTTCTTCCACGCCGACAAGGTCAACGAGCCCATCCTGTTCATCCATGGCGCCGCAGACTCGAACTCCGGCACCTATCCCATGCAGTCGAGACGGATGTTCTCGGCCGTCAAGGGGCTCGGCGGGACCGCACGGCTGGTGATGCTGCCCTACGAGGACCACGGCTACCGGGCCAGGGAATCCATTCTGCATGTCCTCTGGGAACAGGCCAACTGGCTGGAGACTCACCTCGGAATATACTGAAGGCCGCGGACGCGATCGGCGAACACGTCGGTCGCTAGCGTTTCGCCAGCCAACGGTCGAGCGCGTTGCCGAAGGCCATTCGGTCGGCCTGGCCTTCGCTAGTCTCGCCGGACTTTGGGTTATGATCCGGGCATGCTGCTCGGAGATCTGCCACTGTGAACAACCGGGGCGCAACCGCTCCGATCGAGATTCCCAACTACCGCATCAAGCGAGTCCTGGGGCGTGGCGGCATGTCTACGGTGTATCTAGCCGAACAGCAGCAACCCCGCCGCGATGTGGTCATCAAGCTGGTCGCGCCCCACGACATCCGCAGCAACGATCCGGACATCCAGCAGGGCTTCCTGGCGCGCTTGCGCAAGGAAGGCGACATAGCCGCCCGCTTCAACCACCAGAACCTGGTGACGGTCCACGAGTGCGGGATCGTCGATGATCACTACTACCTTGTCATGGAGTACCTCGGCGGCGGCGACCTGCGGACGAAAATGAAAACCGGCATCGATCCCGACGAGGTCGTCGAGTACATCCGTGGCATTGCCGCTGCCCTGGGGAAAATGCACGAGCTCGGCATGCTGCACCGGGATCTGAAGCCCGAGAACGTCCTGCTCCACGAGGACGGCCATCCGGTGCTCGTGGACTTTGGCATCGCCAAGGCATCCGATGAGGTCAGCACCCTGACCTCGTTGGGAGTAATCTCCGGCACGCCTTATTACATGAGCCCGGAGCAGTTTCAGAATCATCGCCTCGACGCACGTTCCGATCTCTACGCCCTCGGTATTCTGTTCTACGAGCTGCTCACGGGCCAGCGGCCGTTCGGGGGAGACAATCCCATGGCCATTGGCCGTGCGCACCTGAACGAGGCGGTACCCAGGCTCCCCAGCGAGCTGGCGCATTTCCAGCCCATCATCGACCGGCTCCTCGCCAAGGATCCGGCGGGTCGTTACCAGGATGCATCGGAAGTGATCACGGACCTGGACCACCTGCGCCAGGGCATGTCCTTGCCGCCGGGCCCACGGTCGGCCAGCACCGAACAGATCACACCGCCCGCCGGTTTCGAGACGGCCGGGTTGCTGGGCGAGTTGAAACGTCGGCGCGTCCTTTATACGGCCGGTGCCTACGCGGTAGCCGCCTTTGCGGTGACCGAGATGGCCAGCTTCGTGTTCGAGAATTTCGGCGCCCCGCCCTGGGCCGACAGTCTCCTGGCCGCGCTGTTCGTGGCCGGCTTCCCGGTCGCCATGTTCCTGTCTTGGGTGTTCGATATCGGCGAGGACGGGATCGTCCGCTCTCCGATCCGCTCCAGAAAGAAACGCCGTCGCATGATCGCCCTCGCGGTCCTGCTGCTGGTCTTTGCTACCGGCGGGCTGTTCTACGTGATCTTTCCCGAAGACGTAGCAGTGCCAGAGCCTGTTTCTCTCTCAGGGCCTTCAAGGCCGGCGAGCACCCTCGCCGTGCTGCCATTTGCCAATCTCACCGGCAGTCCCGAAGAGGACTACCTGAGCGAAGGGCTGAGCAACGAGTTGCGGGACCAGCTCGGCCGGGTCCCGGGCCTCAACGTCAAAGCCCGCGGTTCCTCGATCGCCGTCCTGGAACGGACCCGCGACGAGCAGGCCATGGCCGCGCAACTCGGCGTGGGCACGCTGGTCATGGGCGACGTGAGCGTAACGGGCGACACCATGCGTATCTCGGTTCGCATCATCGACGGCAACACGGGTTTTCAGCAGTGGTCGGCCAGCTATGACGCAGAGACCGGGGGCCTGCTGACCATTCAACAGAGCATCGCAAGTCACGTGGTCGCAGAGGTCAAACCCGAGCTGGAGTTGGCAGCCCCTGCGACGGACGACGTCTCGGCCCACGAACTGATGCTGCTGGCCCGTCACTACGAGTCGCAGGTTCGCGATGCCGACATCGTGGATGTACCGAAACTGCGCCAGGCCATCGATCTCTATTACCAGGCGACGGAAGCGGATCCGAATTCAGCCCTGGCGCACAGCCGGCTGGCCGGAGCCCTACTCTATCTCGGCGACGTCGAAGCCGCAGAGAAGCCGCTATTCGAAGCCCTGTCGCTCAACCCGCAGTTGTCCGAAGTCCAATACAAGCTGGGTCTGTATCTCTGGCGGCGCGACTTGCCCGGAGTCGGTGACGCCTATCGACGAGCGGTCGAACTGGATCCCAACAATGCGAATGCGCTGGAGGCATACGGACTGTACGTCTGGCACTGGGGCGATACGATCCGCGGGGGGGCTTTGCTGCGACGAGCTCTAGAGGCTGACCCACTGACCTTTGCACGCTATCGGTCCTATGGTTTTTATCTGTCGATGATCGGCAAGAAGTCGGAGGCGCTGTCCCTGATCGAGAAGATCAAGGACCTGTTTCCCGCAAACCCCGAGGCCTATCTGCGCATCGCGCGCATGTACCACCGGATCGGCGAGTTGGACCAGGGCATCGCGTGGGCCCTCAAGGCCCGGGACCTCGGAGAAGAGGAAGCAGCCGCGCAGACAGCCGAATTCTATATTCGGCTGGGAGATTTTGAGACGGCTCGTCGGCTCGAACCGGATCCAGGCGTGGGTCTCCTCTACCTCGAACGACGCTACACCGACCTGGTCGACCTCGGAGAGGTCTTGCTGTTCGCCACCAACGAAGTCGAGGTGGGGCGGCTGCTGGCTTTTGCACACCTGGCCCTGGATCACTACGAGGACGCGGTCAGGGTCGCGACGCACGTTGGTCAACCGGATTCAGCCTTGGCCGATTTCAGCGACGGCAATCAATACACCGGTTTGATCAACTATGCCGACGCGCTGAACCGTTTGGGCCAGGTCAAGGCGGCCAGACAGCACGCGCAATGGCTAGAAGAGATCATGGTCCAGTGGATAGAGACGGACTTCAACAGCGCCTTTCCGCTCCTGCTGTCGGCCTGTGCGAACAGCATTCTGGGTCGCACCGATGCGGCCCTGGACCGGATCGCGCGCATGCTGGACACGCATGATTTTCCGCAGATGCCGGTCTTCAGGGATTCGCCATGTTTCGAGCCGTTTCAGAACATGTCCGAGTATCGAGCCGTGCTGGATAGTGTGGCGCAGCGGCGGGCGGCCTTGCGCGAACGCCTGCCCGCGACGCTGGAAGCCTACGGCGTATCGCCCTAGCCTGGATGTTGCATGAGGTGTCGGGAATTGCGGCCTATCTCGGGGAAGCAGCTTGTTCGATCGCGCAGGAGCGTAACCATAGCTACGGTTCAAGGGGGATCGGGCGAGATGACCCTCGAGATTGGACGGAAAACCGACAGCGCGCGAACTGTATCCCCCCATCGCTCGCCTAGATAACTTCCCACTCATTGACCTGGCGGGCTAGTTGGGTCCGAAACGCGCGTAACTTGTGCAACATCCAGGCTAGAACGATCTCGAAACGGTGAAAGTTCCCGTGTAGTCCATGATGTGGACCCACTCGCCGTCCACCTGGGTCATGGCCGAGAAGGAAAGCCGGTATTTAGGGCTGACCTGCCAGTCCACACCGACGCCCAGGTTGGTGAAGTTGTGAATCAGCATGCGATCGTGTTGAAACCAGCGGGGCGAGGTGCGGTCGGGAAAATCGGCGGCAGTGGAAGTGACGCCGTCACCGTCCTTGTGGATCAGGAAGGTCCGCACAGAAACCGAGGAGTTGAAGAAATAGCCGATCTCGGCATCGATCAGCCAGTGATCAACACTGGTATCCAGCGTTTCCTCCACGAACACATAGCGCGGGTGGAACCCATAATAGAAACGCGAAAAGTGCGGTTGGTAGAAAATCCGCGCGCCCGCCTCGAACCTCCACAGATTCTGACCCACAGCGGCGTGAGCAAAATGCGGGTAATCATGAGTGGGGATGCCCGCGGCCATGAAGGGCTCGATCGTCAGGGGACCATCGGTCTTGGCAGCATAACTGGCGGTGAGATGGAGGTCCTGCCACTCCGTGTGATACTCCCCGTCATCGATGAACTCCTGATCCTGCGGTGGGTCGATCAAATCGGGGCGATGGGCACTTGAGCTCGGACCGTTCCAGCGCTTGGTGATCAGCGGAACACCGATGCCGACCGTCCAGCGGTCGGTAACGGCGTAGTCGAGGTGAAAGTTAAGGCCGTGCGTATCTGTGGTTCCGATCTCCGCGGTGCGGCTTCCCGTTGTGAATCCGTCAACCGCGATGTACTGGTAGGTGAGCGAGATATGTCCGTGGCCGGCCCGGCCCGTACCCTCGGCACCATAAGCTGCGCAGCCGAACGCGAGGAAGCAGAAAAAAACCAGTGCCCTCATAGCCCCCCCGACACCAAACGGATCATCCAGATCAGTTACCGGTGCTTCAGCTCTTGTCGCGATCGCTCATCGCGTAGTGGATGGTTTTGAGGTACTCGATCACATCGTCCGAAGACTTTAGAGAGCGGCGAAACTCGTTCTTTGCGAGGCGCTGTTCTTCACGATCGGCGGCGACCGGGACGAATGTTGCACCACCGGCAGAACCCTTCCTGTCAAGGGGCGCAATCACGATGTCGTAGTCGGCCGAACCCATTTCCTGAGCCAGCTGCTGCTCGTCGTTCACAATGCGAACCGAGTGGCCGGCCTCGATCAACTTGCTGATGATCTGCTTCTGGCGCTCTGAGGTCGGCATGATCAGCACATTGGCGGGCAGCGGCGCGCTGGGCGACTTGTACCGGAGGCCCTGCCCGACCCGGTAGAGGCTCTCTCCACACGCCAGGGACGTTGCCGGAAAGCTTACGGACACTGCGATAAGTGCGGCTAATGTTGCGACTCGCTTACGATTCATGCCATACCCCACGAACTAGCCTAGGATTTGTATAGCATTTGACCAGAGCCGGCGCAAATTGCTTTGGTCATGGTTTGTGAAACGTCTGATGCCCGAGCTTTCGCGTGCGGCTTTGGATCCGCCTGGCCCGGGGATTAGGGCGGTGGGGCTGGGAATCCCGACCACAGCCCGCCAGATTGCGCAGTTGCCAGAGCACTCCCGGGGAGATGGAAGCCCGGTCATCGGGCTGGATCTGATCGCTCGAATCGTGGCGTCTTCTCGCCGGCGATGACCGGAAACGGGAGGCGGTTTTCTGGTGGGGCGAGTACGCAATTGACCGCAGGAGAGAATGCGCAGGGCGGATTGAAGGCACGGTTGAAGTCCAGTTGTAGCGCCTCCGGTACCGGGAACGGAAGCTCCAGGTAGCGGCCGCCGGCATAGGTCCCCCGGTTATTGGTGGGATCGGTGAAGGCAAGAACCGGCCGCCCTTCGATGACAAGAACCCTGGCCTCGACCGTCTCGCCGGCGTGCTTGAAGTGAACCACACCGGGCGAGCGGGCACTCCGCGGTTGACCCAACGCGCCGGGCAGGTCTTCGAACTCGGCCACGGCCGCCTCGAAGCGGGCAGGAACAATCCAGTCATCCGTAACGGGGTAATACTCCAGGCCGACGAAGCCAGAGGCTTCAGCTGCCTCGTGATCCAGAACTCGCAGCCAGAACTCGCCGGAGACGCGAGTGAGAAAGAGGCCGAGCCGGCCATAGGACAGGATGGTCGGAGCGCGCTGGTCCGTTTCGATTACGAGCGGAATTCGGTCTTCCGGTTCGCCGCCCTCCAGGACGAAGTAGATCCCGGGCGCCGCGACGAAGAGCGCGCCATCGTCTTCCACCGAGAGCGTACCGAATGAGGCGGGCCCCCGCTCGAGCACGATGTCGTTGCCCGGAGCGGTTCCAAGGGTAAATTCGCCTCTACTCAATGGCACCTGTCGCCGCAGTTGCAACCAGCCTTCGGAACCACTCACGTGTTCTGCCCTGGCCGATCGCCACTCCTCGAGCGTTT
>JAWVZU010000163.1:0-8952 GCA_033722075.1 Lysobacterales bacterium | reverse complement strand
GTCCTTGTCCGGGAGCGCCGCGGCCTCGAACTCCGCCTTGGTCATGTCTTCCGGGTAGAACCGGGCGCCGAGGGGCTTGGGCCCGACCCCGGGTACGAACGGTTGATTGCCCGCCAGCCGGTCCCAGGGCCCGTAGTTGATCCGGGCGTAGGTCTGGGTGGCGCCGGACAGGCTGCTCAGGAGCGCCTCCCTGTCGCCGTAGGCCTGGCGCCAGAACAGGTCGTCCATGATCCGGGAAGCTTCGATGAGCCGGTCGATCATGCCCCGCTGACGGTCGCTGAGATGGCTGAGGTCGGCGGTCAGCGTAAAGTCGGCATAGATCTCGGGCCGGGCCGGGACTGTTTCCGTTTCAGGCGTCTCGGCAGGGGTTGTGGTCGGTGTCGACGGCTCGTTCGCCGCCGCGGATTCCGCCGGTGGAGGGGACTGCTCGGAACATCCGACGAGCAGCAGCACGATCAGGAGCATTGCGGTTTTCTTCATAGGGTCCTCCGTAACGTTCGACCCGAGGCACGACGAGGCCGCCTATCTTACGAAAAATTGCGGCGCCTGAAAGGCACCCTGCCGAATCCGGGTCAGTTGAAGGAACATCACAAGACAGAAGTGAAGGCTTGACGATGAAGAAATCATGGCTGGGAATTGTTCTGCTGATTGTCGCTTCGGTTTCCGCGGCCGAGGTCGCGCCGGACGCATTCTCGGTGAAGCCGTTGCTCGCCGGCGAGCGCGCACCGGAATTCGAAGCTCCGTCGGCGGCCGGCGAGGTCTTTCATTTTGATCCGGAAGCGCTGGACCGTCCGACGCTGATCATCTTTTACCGCGGCGGCTGGTGCCCTTACTGCAATCTTCATTGGGCCGAGCTGCGCCGGATCGAAGATGAGTTGCTGGCGTCGGGGGTGGACCTGATCTTCCTCAGTGCCGACCGGCCGTCGGTACTGGCCGAGGCGATGGAGGATGACGATGCGCCCCGTTACCATCTCCTATCGGATGCGAGCATGGAGATCGCCGAGGCTTTCGGAATCGCCTTCAAGGTGGACGAGGCAACGGTCGATCGCTATTTGACCTATGACATCGATCTCGAGGCGGCGTCCGGCTACGATCACCATGTGCTGCCCGCCCCCGCGACGTTCCTGGTGGATACGGACGGCGTGATCAAGTTCCAATACGTCAACCCGGATTACAAGGTGCGGTTGAGCCCGGAGGTTCTGCTCGCGGTGGCCCGCACCATGCCCGATCGAATATTGCAGAGATAGAGTCAGTTCGAATGGAATTCCTTCACACCATGGTCCGGGTCGGCGACCTGGACGCATCCCTGGACTTCTATTGCAACCAGCTGGGACTGGTGGAAGTCTCCCGGAAGGACGTGCCGCAGGGGCGGTTTTCCCTCGTATTTCTGGCCGCGCCGGAAGACGTGCCGCTGGCCCGGGAGCGCCAGAAACCGCTGCTGGAGCTCACCCACAACTGGGACGAGACGGATTACGACGGTGGCCGCAATTTCGGCCATCTGGCCTTCCGGGTCGATGACATCTACGCGTTGTGCGAGAAGCTCCAGGAACGGGGCGTGGTCATCAACCGCCCGCCCCGCGACGGTCGCATGGCCTTTGTCCGCTCGCCCGACGGGATCTCCATCGAACTCCTCCAGAAAGGCGATTCGCTGCCGCCCAAGGAGCCCTGGGCGAGCATGGCGAATAGCGGGACCTGGTAGCCCGCTGCGCGGGGACCCGAGCGGCAACCATGAAGGCATGATGGCCTGAAGGATCATGTTCAATGTAAATGCCGGCGATGCCGATTCTCTGGCGGTTCTCTTCACGTTTTCAGGCCTTCATGGTTCCGCTCTTGCCAGCGGCGAAGCGCGGTTTTAGGGGGGTGAAAAGCCCAGGCTGGTAAAGCCGCCGTCGACGGCCAGGCATTGGCCGGTGATGTAGCCGGCGCCCGGCAGGGTGAGAAAGACGATGGCCGCGGCCGCCTCCTCGGGATGTCCGACCCGGCCCATGGGCGTCGCCGCATGGACCTTGTCGAGATAGCGCTCGTCGTTCAACACCGGGGCAACCAGTTCCGTGTCGATGTACCAGGGTGCGATGGCGTTCACACGGATGCCGTCGGTGGCCCACTCGCAGGCCAGATTGCGGGTCAGCTGGAGCATGGCCGCCTTGGTCATCGCGTAGGGTGACCCGGTACCGATGTGCAGCAGCCCGGCCACCGAGGCCACGTTCACGATGGCAGCCCCGGATCGGCTGGCGGCCAGGAGCGGATGGCAGCCTCGACACAGCTGAAAACAGCCGGCCAGGTTGGCGTCCACGATCTGGTGAAACTCCTCCATGCGGTAGTCACGGGTCGGTTTGCGGATGTTGGTGCCGACGTTGTTGACCAGGATGTCCAGGCTGGACCACTCCCGGGTGAGCCAGGCCGGCACCCGGTCGACATCTTCGGGATAGGAAAGATCCATCGCCAGGGCCCGCACGTCGGCGTCGGGATACCGCTTCGCCAGTTCGCCAAGCAGCCACTCGAGGCGAGCCTGGTCGCGGGCCACCAGGGCAACGTCGGCGCCCCGCTCGAGAAGCGCTTCGACGGTTGCGAGGCCAATCCCGCGGCTGCCCCCGGTCACCAGAGCGCGCCGCCCGTCCAGGCGCCAGGGATCATTCATGCCGGAGTTCGAGTCGGCTGCCATGGAAAACCTCGGGCTAGTTGTTTCGGCGGGTCAGACGGTTCGGTCGCCCGAAGTAGAAGCCCTGGAGATAATCGAACCCGGCCTCGAGGCAGAATTGCGCTTCCCCCTCCTGGCTGATTCCCTCGGCGAGGGTCAGGATGCTCCGTTCCCGGGCATAGTCCACGATCATCTGGACCATTTTCTGGCGGGCGTCGGAGGCCACGTGGATGTCCTTGATCAACGCCATGTCCAGCTTGACGTAGTCGGGAGGCACCTCTGCGAGTTCGACGAGCCGGGACTGGCCGGCGCCGAAATCATCGTAGGCAAGCTGGATCTTCATCTCGGTCAGTCGCGAGCGCATGTTCTCGAGCAGTCGGCGATCGGCGACGGCCGCTTCGTGGACCTCGAGGATCGGCTTCACGTCCGGGTACCGGCTGACGATCTCCTCCATTTCGCCGAACAGCCGATCGAGATTCTCGATTTCCCTGGGATGGATGTTGGCGAAGTAGCGGCCCTGAGGATCCCCGGAGTGGGCGAGATCAAAACCGACCCGGCGCATGAGTTCGCTGAGCTGAACCTCGACCCCCAGGCTTTCGGCGATTCGGAACAGCACCGCCGGGGCCTCGTCCAGCTCGCTGTGTGTTCCGCGCCCCAGCATCTCGTAAGCGTAGACCTCGCCTTTCCGGTCGACGATGGGCTGAAATACCGCGGACACCATGCCCTCCAGCAAGGTCTGCTGAAGCTGGCTGGCGCCGCGTGGAAGGTTTTCCGAGAGCGTGGAGATGCCCTGCCGGGTCATCTTCGAATTCATCGTGTCGCTCTTTTCCTCCGAAAGGGCCCGGAATTCCTCCTCGGCGAAGTGGATGATGTCGCCGCTGGCCACCTCGACGGGACCATCGATTCGTTTGCCGTTGAGAAAAGTCCCGTTGGTGCTGCCGAGGTCCTTGAGGTAGAGGGTGCCTGCGGCTTCCTCCAGCTGCGCGTGCTGGCGGGACATGCCCGCGGAATCGAGGACCAGGGACAGCCCTTCCTGGCGACCGACCACGAAGGGGAAACCGGTCAACCGGATTCTTTGCAGGGTCTTGCGCGACCCGATCATCCCTTCGAGGTACCAGATCTTCACGGTAATCGACGTTCCGTGCGAGTTGTGTGCCCGATTCTAGCGCAGATGGACGGTTCAGACGCCACCCATCCGGACAGCTGACTATAATGACCGCCGACTATGCCGAATCGGAACACTTTATGGGCGACCTGACACCTGCGCTGGACCTTGGAGACATCGAGGGCCAGGGTATTCCCTGGCAGTCCAACCGGCCGGCAACGGCCCGGATTCCCATCCTGATCGAATCCCCCATGGCATTCGATGTGGACGTGTCGGTCGAACTCCGTTCGGCCGATGAGGAGACCGTCCACTATGTTCGCCACACCGGCGCGGATCAGCTGATGATCCGCTGGCTGCCCCGGGGGCGCTACGACTTGGAATGGTACCTGCCCCGGCTCCGTCTAGGCGCGGGGAGTTATCGGCTGGTGGTCACCCTCTACCACCGCAGCGACATGGGTGTACAGGCCGCCGCCCAGGAAGTCCTCGAGGTTCCCGTCGAGGGCGAACAGCTGGATGGAGAAGAGGGACAGACATCCTGGATCCTGGAAACCGTAGAAGGGCCCCCGGTGTCGGAGCTCAGCTGGCGCAAGGGTCCGGAAGACTGGTTCTACCGGCATTTCGATCATGCCGCAGATACGATCATCCACTACATGCTCGGCGACTCGCCGCTGCTGCGGGGGCGCGTTCTGGACGTGGGTTGCGGCGACGGGATCACCGATCTGGGAATTTTTCTCCGCTGCCAGCCCGAGTTGCTCGTGGGTATCGACCCATTCCGTGGCTACGAGCGTCTCCCAGATCTGATGAAGGACAACCATGTACCGCTGGAGGAACTCCCGGAGGGCCTGGTGTTTCGTCCCTGCGACGGCAACCATATTCCCTATCCCGACGATTATTTCGACGTCGTCGTGTCCTGGGGCTCGCTGGAGCACATCGCCGGCGGCTATCTGCAGACGCTGCGGGAGATCAAGCGCGTACTGCGCAACGGCGGCCTGTTCTTTGTCCACCCCGGGCTCTACTACTCCAACTTCGGCCATCACCTGGGCGAGTTCACTTCCGAGCCCTTCGTCCATCTCACCCGGCCGGAGCCGGAGCTGAGGAAGCTGGTCCTGGAGTCGGATCCCGATTACATCGACCGCGGCGGCGGGTATCAGGCGGATCCGGCGGAGTACTGGCAGTGGTACAAGGAACTCAACCCGATCACGGTCGCGAACTTCGAGCAGGAACTGCGGGCGCTGGAATTCGAGTTCTGGCGTGTGGCGCTGCGTACCGAGGATCTCATCGAATACTCGAGTCCGAGCCTGCAGCGCTACGGCATGCAGGATCTGGCGACCCTGGAGTTGTATCTTTCCTGTCACAACCGCAAATCGCCTCGCCCCGAGGACTTCGAGATTTCGGAGGCACCATGAGGGGCCTGGTCCTGTGCCTTCTGGTCGGCGTCCTGGCCGGGTGTGCGACCCGCCCGAACTGCGATCCCCGGGAACTCGCCGATCAGGCGGTGGCGCAGGCCGTGCCTGCGGCTGACCTCGGCCAGCGCTATCCGGCCTGCCCTGATCGCATGGCCGAGATCCGTGCGGCTCACGCACAGGTCGTGGCGGAACGCTGTCGTCCTGCCGATGCCTGGCAAGCCGGCTCCGCGCACCGGGCCGCGGATCCGGTCTGCGAGGCGCTGGGGGATCGCCCCTGGCGGGAAGCTCACCGTCTCGGCTGGCGCTACGGGGAGTTCGAAGAGGAGTTGGAGGACATTCGTGACGATCTGGCGGAGGCTGATGGGCGGGAGGCGGGCCGTCTGCGCCTCGAGGAACGGCGCATCATCCGGGAAATGGAACAGATCGAGGGGGTTGCGCGGATCCGCGGCTGGCCGCTGCAGCGCGTCGAGTCGGCGATCGAGCAGGCCATTTCGGTCGATCAGTAACCTTCCGCGCATCCAGACGTATGATGGGTAGGATGAAACGTCGTTTCCGACAGCTGGTCAAAATGCACCAGGACCGGCTGTATTCGACAGCGGTGCAGTTGCTCGGCCACTCGGGCGAAGCCGAAGAGGTGGTGCAGGACGTGTTCGTCAAGCTCTGGGATCACCTGGAGGAGCTTGAGGAGGCGCGGGTTCTCCCCTGGCTCATTCGGGTGACCCGGAATGCCTGCCTGGACCTGCTGCGGCGCCGCCAGGTGCACCTGGCCTTCGCCGTCTCCGGCGGGGTGGATGAGCGGCACGTGGACAACTCGACGCCGGCGGAAGAACTGGGTCGGGTGAGGCTGCGCGACGAGCTTCGCGCGGCGATCGACGGCCTGGATGAACCGTTTCGCTCGCTGGTTGTGCTGAGAGAAATCGAGGGCTTCAGCTACGACGATATCGGCACGGCGCTGAAGCTCAACGAGAGCCAGGTGAAAGTCTATCTCCACCGGGCGCGCCGCAAGCTTCGGGAGCGGTTGCAGGAATTCAAGGTATCGGACGATGGGTAACACGGAAAACTGGTACGAAGAGCGGGTGGAAGCCTACGTGGACGGTGAGCTGGCAGGGGGTGAGCTGCGCATGTTCGAAGCTCGCCTTGAGCTCGACCCGGACCTCCGGGCCAGCGTGACCTCGGCGCGAGAGCTGCAGTCCGCTCTTGGAGCATTGCCACGCTATCGTTGCCCGCCGGATATGGCGGCAAAGGTCGCCCGCATTACCGACACGGAGCCGCGGCGCTGGCCGCTTCGGGTGGCCGCCGCAATCGCGGCGGCAGGACTCGCCCTGGGCTTGAGCCTCGGCGAATGGCCCGGATCGAGCCCCGAGCCGCATGTGGCTGCGGTCCCGGAGGAGATCCCGGCCGACGAACTGGCGGAAGCCCGCGAGGAGCTGGCCCTGGCCCTGGCTTACCTCGACAAGGCGGGTGCTGCGGCGGGCCGTGAAGTCGGCAGCCAGTGGATCAAACCCGTGGAGCGCACCCTGGCCGCGGTCGAGGGGAGTGCCGGATGATCCGGCGCCTCATCCTGGTTCTGCTCCTGACGGCTCTGAGCGCCGGAACGGCTCTCGCCCAGCCTCTGGACGGCGTGCCCGGCTATGTCGATTTCGGCGACCTGGCGGGGGTCACCGGCGCCGAGCCGGCGGTGGAGATCTCCCTCGGGCAGGCCCTGCTTTCGTTCATTTCCGCCGCAGCGCGCGAAGAGGATCCGGAGCTGGCCGACGCCCTGGGCAGGTTGCGGTCGATCCGCCTGAACGTGTTCCAGCTGGATGCAGACAGCCTTCCGAACGCCAGGAAACGGGCCGGCGAAATTGCCAGGCGCCTCGAGCAGGACTTCTGGGAGCCGGCAGTCTCGGTGCGTTCCGAGGACAGTACCATCCACATGTACATGAAATCGGAGGGCGACCGCGTCGCGGGCATGACGGTCATGATGGTCGGCCAGGACGGTGAGGCTGTGTTCATGAACATCGTCGGAGAGATCGATCCGGCGCAGCTGGGGCGCGTCGCCGCCCGCTTTGGAGTCGACCTGAACCATCGTTAGTGGTGCGCGTGACCACCGGCCTTCGGCAGGTCTCGATCGCACTGCCCCGTTCCTCCCGGTAGAATCCCGGCGGGAGTTCTTGAACGGGAGCATGCCATGCGGGCAACTGCCATTTTCTTTCCGATCCTCGCCCTTTTGCTGGCCGCCTGCAGTGCGGCTGGGCCGCGCGTCGAACTGGCCGGGAAGACCTACCGCGTGGAGATTGCCGACGATCCCCGCGAACGGGCGCTAGGGATGATGTTTCGCGAAGAGATGGATCCCGACACGGGGATGTTCTTCATCTTCAAAGAGGAGGCGCCGCGGTCATTTCATATGAAGAACTGCAAGATCCACCTCGACATCCTCTTCTTCGACGCCGACTTTCGGCTGATCAACGCCCATCACAACGTACCGCCCTGCTACACCCGGCGCTGTCCGGGCTATCCCAGCGAGGCCCCGGCGAAGTATGTCCTCGAGCTCAGCGGCGGACAGGCCCGGGCGCTTCCGCTGGAACCGGGGATTCGCTTGCGCTTTGATCCGTGAAGAATGCCAGCAGGCGACGTTCATCGTCGGCGGATTCGATGGCCGCCGCCCAATGGAGGCAGGGCTGGCCGAGCTGGTAGGGCACGAGTCGCCCTTGCGCGATGTGCTTTCCATACAGGAGTTCGTCACGAGCGGGTATGAAGTGGCGCATGGTTTCCTCGACTTTCACCGGAGTTCGAGAACAATTGAACACCCGTGAAATGTCCAGCTTATAGCCCGAAAATGACGACGAGATGTCACCGAGTTGCGCAGCTCACCGACCTGCACCTGACCGCCGATCGTGGCGAGCGGCTCCGTGGGATCGATGTGGATGCCAGCGCCCGGGCGGTCATCGATGCGCTGAGAGCATGGCGCCCGGACCTGATCGTAGCCACCGGCGACCTGACCGAGCGCGGGGAAGACGAGGCGTATGCGCACCTGGATGAGCTGTGTGGACCTTTGGATGCCCCGGTCCACGTGTTGTTGGGAAATCACGATGATCCCGGTGCGTTCGAGCGGGCACAATCACGTGCCCTGCGACGCACCAGCCACACGACGCTCGGGGCCTGGCAACTGCATTTCCTGGACTCCTGGCTCTACGACTCACCCGCCGGCAGAGTGGGCGAAGCGCGGCTGGATACGCTGAAGCAAACCCTTCACACGGGTCCGGCCATCGTTTTCGTCCACCACCAGCCGGTACCGGTCGAGTCAACCTGGATCGATGCCATGGGTCTGCTCGACGGAACGGAACTCGTTGATGCAATCGGCCTGCGCTCGGCGCCAAGCGTGCTTTGCTGTGGCCACGTGCACCAGGCCGTGGCGGGGTGGACCCGCGGATTGAGGTGGTTGACGACGCCGTCGACCTGCAACCAGGCCATCCCCTTTCGCCGGACCCATGAGCCGGACGAGCTTCGCGGCCCGGGCTTTCGCTGGCTGGAACTCTACGACGACGGCCGCTGGGAAACCGGCCTCCAGCGCCTCACCCTCTGAAGTTCAATTAAAGTCCCATTCCGGACTTGAATGAACCCGGCCAAGGACGGCCGGCGCCGCGAGGCGAAGTGATTCGGAAACCGCGCTTTCGAATCACGTGTCCGAATGGCGACAGGAAGTCCCATTTCGGACTTGAATGAACCCGGCCAAGGACGGCCGGCGCCGCAAGGCGAAGTGATTCGGAAACCGCGCTTTCGAATCACGTGTCCGAATGGCGACAGGAAGTCCCATTTCGGAC
>JAWVZU010000162.1:0-9038 GCA_033722075.1 Lysobacterales bacterium | reverse complement strand
TGTCCAGGAGATGCGCTTATCGTCGGCATGTGCAACGTACACGGGGGCGGCATGGAGCTGGCCCGCATGTTCGCCAACCGGGCCAGCGAGGTAAGGGAACTATGATGTCACTCAACCTGCTCGCCGTTGCCATTGGCGTCGGCCTGGGATTCACGCTGCTGTTGACCGAAGCCTTCGGACTTGCGGCGGGAGGCCTGGTGGTGCCCGGCTATGTGGCGCTCAAGCTGCTCCAGCCCTGGACCGTGTTGCTGACCCTGCTTGCGGCGTTCGGTGCCTTTGCGATCGTGAGGACGATGTCCGGTTTTGTGGTCATTTACGGGCGGCGCAAGACCGCACTCATGATCCTCAGCGGCTATCTCCTGGGCTCGGGGCTGGACCTGGCGCTAGGCGGCGTCCTGACCTTCCCCACGGCTGATACCAACCCGGCACTTGAAGCCGAGCCGCGCTACATCGAGCTCAGCGTGATCGGCTACATCATCCCCGGCCTGATTGCCATCTGGTTCGATCGTCAGGGGGTCTTGCGGACCGTCTGCGGCCTTGTACTCACGGCAGTACTCGTGCGCTTGACCCTGATCGCTGCGATTCCCGAGACCATTACCGCGTACGAGGTCCGGCAGGCGCTCTATCAACCGGAATGGGCTGTCCTGATGGAGGAGGGTAGTGGTGAAGATTAGCCAGCGAGGGTTGTTCTGGCGACCGACTCATGTTCCGGCTCGCGGCCTGGTCGGGCTGGCCATCGCGGCCGTGCTGGTTCTCATTACCGTAGAGAACTGGAAAAGCGATGACTCCATCGCCGACTACGACACCATGTTGCGGGCCTCGGCGACCGTCGAGTCCGCGATCGAGATCTTGAAGCCGATTCGCGGCGCCATCGAGCCGATCAACCCGGAGGTCGATCCGTTCCTGACCGGCTTCATCGGCGTGGCTTCGTCGAGCATCACGAGTACCAGTGGCCAATTGGAGGCCAAGCAGACGGCGGTCAACCCGAATTGGGCTGCGGTGGTGGTTCGCCTGCTGCGAGAAGCCGGTGTCGAGCCGGGCGATACAGTCGCGATTGCCGTATCAGGATCGTTTCCCATGATGAACCTGGCGGTCTACGCGGCAGTCGAGGCAATGGGGCTTCGCCCGATCATCATCGCTTCTGCGTCCGCCTCCCAATGGGGCGCGAATGTTCCCGGCTTCACCTGGATCGACATGGCCCGAGAGCTTCGCGAGGCAGGTATCATTCGCAGCAAGGCCGTCGCCGCCACACTCGGCGGTCGCCGGGATCGGGCCCTGGGCATTCCGCGCAATGGTGAGGAGTCGCTGCGCCGCAGCATCGAGCGAGCCGGTCTTCCGCTGATCGAGCCCGGCAACCTGGAGGACGCCGTGGCCCGCCGTATCGCAACCTATCAGGAGGCCGCTGCCGGCGAGCCATTTGCCGCCCTGATCAACGTCGGCGGCGGTTCGGCGACGACCGGACCGGATGCCATCGATCATTTCTTCGACAACGGGTTGATCCGGGCCGCGCCCAACCGGGCGTTCTCCGTTCCGTCGGTCATGGGTTATTTCCTGGGACAGAACACGCCGGTCATTCACCTATCCGGGATGGCTTCACTTGCCGCCCGGCATGGCCTCCCCAGCCCGCCGTCCGAGCAGCCGAGGTTGGGCGAAGGCGGGGTCTACACCTCCCAGAGCTACCAACGCTGGCTGGCTGCAGCAGGCGTGCTTTTTCTGCTGGCTTTGACTGCATTGGTGATGCGCTCGGCCAATATCGCGCTCACCATTAGGGATCCCGACAGTCGCGGGTCGACCATGAAGCCGAAGGTGTGATGTGATCCTGCAGAGTTGAATTCACAGGCCGATTGATCGGGCCAGGTCGCCGATCTCGAGCGGCTTTGTATAGATTCCGGAGATCTCGAGTTCGCCGAGGTCGTCGATGACCTCCTCCCGGGAATGGCCGGAAATCAGGTAGGTTTCGCTGTTCGGCTTGAAGCGCTTGATCTCCCGCACCAGCTCTGCGCCGGTCTCCGGGCCGCCCAACTGCCAATCGCTGATGACGACATCCGGGCTGAATCCCATCGCCAGGGTGTGCCGGGCCTCGGAGACGGATTCGGCAGAACGCACCCGGCAGCCCCTGTACTCGAAGTAGTCTTCCAGGGTTTCGCGCACGGACGGGTCATCGTCGACGATCAGCAGCCGCTTCTGACATTTCCTCGAGTTGTCCGAGTCAGTCTGCTTCATCAGGCTGGTAATCCTGACTCATCTCGGTGATGACCCGGACAGGTTCCCGGTCGTCGCCAATCACCGCAGCCCAACGAAAGCAGGGCAGGCGGGCCTGAAACGGTACCAGACCGGAGGAGGGCCATGCCGCGGGCCGGTCGAACACCAGGGAATCGAGAGCGGGAACGAAGACGCGAGTCGACATGGGCCACCTCCTTCGGGGACGTTTGTCGTCAACTGGTGAGCGGGACGAGTGTCAGTTCGACCCGACGATTGGCCTGGCGTCCCGCAGCCGATCCGTTATCGGCGATGGGGAACTGCTCCCCGTAACCAGCGGTTGCAACTCGCACAGCGCGGATGCCGTTCCTGGTCAGGTAGTTGCCCACGGAATTGGCCCGCTGCTCCGACAGCAGCTGGTTGTAGCGATCGGACCCGGTGCTGTCGGTGTGGCCGACGACCTCGATGAGCGTCTTGTCGTATTCCTTCAGGACCTCGGTCACGCCATCCAGCACGGACTGGAAATCCGGCGTGATTTCTGCGCTGTCGACCGCGAAGGTGATGTTGCTGGGCATGTTGAGGACGATTTCGTTGCCGGTCCGGGTGACGCTGACGCCGGTGCGTTCGAGCCTCTCGCGCAGCCTGGCTTCCTGCACGTCCATGTAGTAGCCGACAGAACCGCCGGCGATGGCACCCACGCCGGCGCCAATCAGCGCTCGCTTGCGGCGCTCCCGGCTGTCATCACCGGACAGAATGCCCGCAACCACGCCCACCCCGGCGCCGATCGCGGCGCCTTTGGTGGCGTTGCTGGTCTTCTCTTCGCGGGTGTAGGGATCGACCGTGGTGCAGCCGGCCACCAGTACGCTCGCCGCCAAAGCAGCGCTCAGGAATCTGCCTTTCATCATCAATTCCTCCAATGCTCGAGATTCAGATCCGGATCAGCGTTCCCACGGCAAGCAGGATGAAGCCGATCAGGAGCAGGTAAAACGCGTAGGGCACATGGATCACCCCCAGGCCGCTGATTCCCCCGAGGGCTCCCAGGACCACGGCCACGATCCACAACATCTTGTTCGGTGCATTCAGTCGCATGATTTTTCAGTCTCCTAGATTTCAACGATGACAGTTCGGTTGGCGCCCTTGTCCTCGGGCATCGGCGGCAATCTGCGCGGCCGAGGGAACCTGCCGCTGGAGGTCACGAATTCGCGTATCCGGCGCCGGGTGGGTGGAAAGAAATTCGGGGGGCGTGCGTCCCCGGGAAGCCGCCTTCATGTTGCGCCACAACTCCACGCTGGCGGCCGGGTCGAAGCCCGCACGCGCCATGATTTCGAGTCCATAGCGGTCGGCCTCAGATTCCTGGGTGCGGGAGAACGGCAAAAGTACCCCGACCTGGGCACCTGCGCCCAGCAGCGCCATGACCGTTTGCTGTTGTTGCTGCGGTCGGTCGCGCGTATAGGCCTGAACCAGGCTCAGCGCAGTCTGGGCTGCAAATTGCTGCGACACCCGTTCCGCACCGTGCCGGGCGATCACGTGGGCGATCTCGTGACCGATCACCGCGGCCAGTTGATGCTGATTTCTGGCGACATCCAGCATTCCCGTATGGATGCCGACCTTGCCGCCCGGCAGCGCAAAGGCATTGGCCTCGCTCTGATCAAAGACGACCACTTCCCACCGGTCTTGCTCGCTAGGCGGTAGCGCCTCTGCCAAGTGCCGGGTGACGCATTGGACATAGCGATTGATGGAACGATTATGCGAAACGTTCCCCTCCTGCTTCAGCTTGGAAAATGCCGTCTCACCCAGCTGGGCCATTTCCCCCTCGGAAATGAGGATGAACTGCGAACGACCCGTGGGCGACGTGACACAGGCGGCAAGCAGCGCCGCCATGGCCAGCCCGAAGATACCTGAGATTGCCATCTTCATGGGGACACCTCGTCTGTCAGAAGAAAATGGACCGGCCCCAGAGGGGCCGGCGGTTGAACATCACCCGTCGTCGTCATCCACTTCTTCGTGGATGGCGGCACCTACGGCGGCGCCAGCGGCACCAGCGGCAAGTTCGCGGGAGGTGCAGGACGTCATGGTCGCGACCACGAAAAGCAGCACCATCAGGATCGATATCAGCTTTTTCATCGCCTAGTAGTCTCCTTGCTTTGTTTGCCTTCAACGCAGCAGGAACCATGCCAACGCGGACCAAGCCCCAAGGCTCGGCCCGCCAGGGGTCGTGGTTCTGCACCATTTGAGCCGGCATTGAAAAAGCTGCATTGGTGCGGATTGGTCGAGCAAAGAAAAGCCGGCGCATGGCCGGCGGCGTTTCCTACTGATGGGTTGGAAAATCCGGTCAGTCGGGCTCGTTAGAATCCGACCCGGTCGGATGCGCACCGATTCGAAGCTCGGGGCTCCAGGTAATCCACTCCCCGTCATCGGGTTCTTCCAGGATCGCGAATTCCGCACCGGTAATGACCGGGTCCCCGGGTGGTTGCGGCGTGGCCATGGCGATACCGCCGGTGAACAGGCCTCGCAGCGAATCCAGCGTCAGCCGAGCCCGCAGCACGTTCACGCGAAAATCCAGCGTACTGATTTCCCAGAAAACGCTGTTGTCGCGGATGATATCCACGTAGGGGGGCTCGATATGGGTCCGCAGCTTGACGTACTGGCCGGTCGAGGCCAGCTCGGTGGCGTAGACTTCGCCGATGGCGATGTCCCGGTAGAAGATCGTGGTTCCGGCTCGCGCGGAACCGGCGCGCGGCGCCCGCAGAATGAGCTGCAGACCCGGTTCCTCCGAATGGGGCGGAGGACGGCTGGCGAGCACATCGAAGTGTTTCTGTGGTGGGCCGTCTCCGGGCCGGAACGTGATGTAAGGGCCGGAAACCACCGTGTCCAGTCCTTCAACGCCGGACAGGGAAATCTCCGGTCGCACGATCCAGAACCGCGTACCTTTGCGCGCGGCGGTGGCCGCGGGTTCCTGGAGCACCGCATGGATCAGTACGTGGTTCAGATCCTCGTCCAGTTCGAGGTCCCGGACAATCCCGACCGGAACGCCGTGGAACTTGATCTGAGTCGAATCGGGTTCGATTCCGGATCCGTCGATCGCCCGCAGGACGATGGGCGTTCCCTCCGCGGGCAGGCTGCTGTATACGAGCCCGACGGCGATCCCGATGGCGACAAAAGGAGCGATCCACGCCAGATGTCGGGTCGCATTCCGGCTGACCCTTGGATCCGGGAGGTCGGAGGCTGTTGCGGTCGGGTCAGGATTCGTCATGGTAGCGCCTTTCCTCCCGGAGCAACCCCGGGTGAACGCTCGCGGATGCCAGCAGGGTCAGGACCACGACGGCTGCGAAGGCAACCAGTCCTGCCTGGGGCCTGATCGTTGCCAGATCGCCGAGTTTCACGAGCGAAACCAGAATGGCAACCAGAAAGACATCCAGCATCGACCAGGGCCCGATCACCTGGACGAAGCGAAGCAATCGGTAGTGCATTCGTCGAAGGGCGCCGTGGTGGCTGAAGGCCGCGAGATGGATCAGCACCAGCAGCTTGAACAAGGGAATCACGATGCTGGCCGCGAAGACCAGAACAGCGACGCCCCAGTAGCCGCTGCGGTAGAGCGATTGGACGCCGGCCCAGATCGTGCTCTCCGAATACACTCCCAGCTTTTCCATGGAGAGGATCGGATAGATGTTTGCGGGAACGAAGACGATCAGGGCAGCGATCGACAGCGCCAGGGTTCGAGCCGCACCGTGTCGCCGCATTTCATAAAGCACCGTTCCGCAACGCGCACAACTGGTGCGGGGCGATGCGGCAAGTCGATCCGCTCGGTGGGCCTGGTAGCAGGTCGGGCAGAGAATGATTCGTTCTGGGGCCATTTCGATCTCCCGGCGGAACCTGATGCGGCTGGTTGACCCGCAAAGTCCGATCAAGATTGCATGGTCGGTTCGGGGGCTGCAACCGTGAATCCGTATTGGTCGGTCCCAAGCAAAAAAGCCGCCGGCGGACCGGCGGCCTTGATTACCTCAGATTGGCGATTTATCAGCGCATGGAGACGCTGTTGCCGATCTGGTCGAGGCTCGTCACCCGCTCGCCGTTGAGACAGATGAACTCGCCGCCGGCCAGACGTCCGTCGAAGTAGAGATTGAACTCTGCTTCGGACACCACGCCGTCACCGTTGAAGTCCAGATCGTCAAATTCGTCGGCCAGGCCGCGCACGCCAAGTGCTTCGACCCGATTGATGGCTCCAGAATTGTCATCGTCGAGTGCGGCAAAGGTGTTGTCCAGGTGAACCTGTTCAACATCCTGGTCGCGCAGCTGGGCAACGCTCTTGGCGGTCTCGTTCTGCGGGTTGAAGTCGTCGCTGATGGGGTCCTTATCGCCCGCTTCGCGCTGATTCAACTCGTCGTTGTAGCGGTTGTCCGCGACCGCCTGGTTGCTCAGGTCCTCTTCTTCACAGTCCTTGTCGGCGACCGTCATGTTGCGGCTCTGAGAGCTGCTGGGCTGTTGCCCGCTGGTCTCTGCCATTTGATCACTGCCGGAAGCCGTCTTGGGCTGTGCGGTCTGATCCTTCATCTTCTCTCGCACGGCTTGCGGCAGGTTTTCCTCACCAACCGATGTGATGTAGGCGTTCCAGCATGCATCGCCGGGCTCGTTGACCAGTCCCCAGTCCGTATCGAAATAGTCCGGGCAGGGCTCGCTGCGGAGCTGACTGGTGTCGTCCTCCTTGAACTGGATGGTATGCAGATTGCGCATGTGGGTCTCAGGCCGCTCCGATTTTTCCCCTTCAACAGTGACGGGGTCCAGTTCCTGCGGCTCTTCGTCCTGACAAAAGGCAGCGCCGGTTGCCAGGCATGCACTGATAGCGAGGGTAATCATTTGCTTTCTCATGATGTTTACTCCTTGCGTCGAATTTAGACGTCCAATTGATGGACTACCAAAGGGCTGCAAAGGTAATGCCAAAGTCGCCGCAGGCGAGTATTCAAGGCGCTCAGGGACAAAAAGGGCAAGTCAGACGCCAGGTTCGATGAAGATCCTGCAAAGTCGACTCGAAATTTGCATCGTCTGCAGGCGATCGATGGGCGGATCGGCCTCACTCGTCCTCGCCGTCGTGCGCGATCTCCTTCGCAGGTTGCATGAGCCGGAGGGTCAGGAAGTTCAGCGCGGCGAGCAGCACGGCGATTTCGAAGCGGTTCCAGGCGACGGCAAGGCCGATGGCGCCGCAGGTCCACAAGCTGGCTGCGGTGGCCGTTCCCGAGACGCTGTCCGACTTCTTCAGGATTGCGCCGCCGCCGATGAAGCCCATGCCGGTAATCACGCCGACCATCGCACGGGCTTCGGCCTCGGTGGTGCTGAGCACTTCGATGCCGATCAACATGTAGCCGCAGGTGGCGACGGCGACCATCGGAAAGGTGCGCAATCCTGCCGTCCCATCGCGCTCACGGTTCCAGCCGACCGGTAGCACAAGGGCGTAAGCGATCACGAGGTGAATCAGATTGGACAGGACCGATGTCCAATTGATTTCAAGCAACTCTGTCATGAGCGTGGCTGCCGGTTCTGGGGTTAGGCGGATTATACGCAACAAGCATCGCACACTGCGCCCGAGTTCAGGCGAGAATTCTTATGTTTAGTGCGTTGAGGATAGTGCCAGGACCTGCAAGGCACCTCTGTTCACGGAGACACGGAGCGGCGTTTGGCCGATCTGGTCGCCGTCCGCGGTGAGGGGCATCGCGGGATCTGCCTCGATCTGGATAGAACGGCCGCGCAGGAAGGTCACCAGTTCGTGTTCCAGGTAGTCGGACACGAGATATTGCGAGGTCAGGCCCGCGAGGTCGCCCGGATCGCCGTCGGAAACGACGACAACATCGACTTGCCCGTCGTCCAGCCTGGCGTTCGGGGATACATCCAGACCTCCTCCCGAAAAGCAACCGTTGGCAACAAAGACGTTCAACGCGTCGAAAGTCTGGCCGGCTCGGCCGTCGCAGCGGATTTCGACCTGGAAGACCTGGAGATCACGCAGCACATCGACGACGCCGCGCAGATAGCAAAGGGGCCCCCAGCGAGCCTTGATTTCATCGTCCATGTGTTGCAGATAGCGGCCCGTGTTGCCTGCGGTCACCATGTTGACGGCAAGAGATGAATGGTCCGAACAGCTCACCTGCATGAGATCGACCTCCCGGGCCTTGCCGGATTGCAGAACGTCCAGCGCCGGTGCCGGGTTCAGCGGGATCCCGAGGGTGCGTGCCAGATCGTTACCCGTTCCCAGCGGCAGGATCCCGAGGATTGGTTGACCCCCGGACAGCATGAGGCCATTGGCTACCGCGTTGATGGTCCCGTCGCCACCGGCAGCGACGATCAGGTCCACATCCTCCCCGGCCTCCTTTGCGGCCTGAACGGTGGCTGCCCGCGATGTGGTCTCGACGATCCCGACGCCCGACAGCGCCTCCAGCCTGGCGCGCATTGCGCGGTTTTCCCTGGCCCCGCCTGCCGAAGGATTCCAGATGACAAGCCACTTCCGCCGCCCTGTCACGTTCCGCCCGAGTCGAGTTCGTCCGCTGCCTGCAGCAGGTCATCCAACAGCCGCTCCAGCCGATCGACCTGGCTGACGACCTCGCGCAACTGGCCGACGAGATGTCCATTTTCGATGCGCACGATGTCGCATGGCGCGGATTCCACCAGACGCAGGAAAGCGGCCCGCCGTGCGGCAGTCCAGTAGTCACGAATGGCTCCGGCATCGTCACCCTGGACCAGTACGCTCTGGTCGAAATCGGTATCGTCCTGAAAGCGAATCCGGTCTTCCGCGGCAAGCACCAGATCGCCGATCAGCCCCGGTTCGCCCTCGGCGGTCATGTCATCCGGAACAT
>JAWVZU010000161.1:0-9053 GCA_033722075.1 Lysobacterales bacterium | reverse complement strand
GCTAAGATTGCGTGACAGGAAACGGGGAGATTTCGATGACAGGAAGATTTCTTGGGATTCTGACCGGATTGGTGCTGGCCACGGCGGGTTTCGCTGAGGTCGTTTCCAACGACGCGGACGGCTTTGTCGTTAAACACGAAGTGCAGGTCGAGAACGATGCGCCGACAGCGTTTCGGTTGTTTGCCGACGAGGTCGGCCAATGGTGGTCCGCGGCCCATACCTTTTCAGGCGACGCATCCAACCTCTCCATCGACTCGACCTGTTTTTGCGAAACCTGGGATGACAACCGGGTGGAGCACCTGCGGGTGGTGCACAGCGCGCCGGGAAATCTGCTGCGCATGAAGGGCGGCCTCGGCCCTCTACAAGCGCTGGCCGTGGTCGGCTCGATGGACGTTAGATTCAGTGCTATCGAAAGCGGCGGGACCGCTGTGTCCCTGACCTACGCGGTAGTGGGTCAGGGCCTGGAAGATTGGGCGCCTGCTGTCGATCAGGTCCTGGCAGAACAGATGGCCGGCTTCGACCACCACGCCACCACCGGAAGGAACTGATTCATCCCTGCTAACCGGTCGGTTCGGCGGCGCGTCCAACCCACCAGATGAACCGCGAAGAACAAAAACTCGTCGAACGCGCCGCAAAGGGAGACCGCCTGGCCTTCCGCTCGCTGGTGCTGGACAACAGCGCCGCGATGTTCCGCCTGGCTTTCCGCTTCACCTGCGACGCTCACGCGGCGGAAGACGTGGTGCAGGAAGCCTTCATCAAGGCCTTTCAAAAGCTGTCAGGCTTCAACCTCGACGCCAGCTTCTCGACCTGGATGCACCGCATCACGGTCAACACGGCGATGGACTACCTGCGTCGTGAGCAGACCCGCGACCGCTACGAGCAGGAAGCGGCCGAATGCCAGCCCGACCGCATCGACGAGCGCCCGGACCGGGAGACGGACATCAGCCGCGAGACGCTCGCGGCAATGGCGGACCTGACCGACCTGGAGCGCGCTGCCCTGACGCTGCGCCACTTCGAGGGCCATTCGATCGCGGAGATCGCCGAAACGCTGGACTTGACCACCAACGCCTGCAAGCAGGCCATTTTCCGCGCGGTGAAGAAGATGCGTGCCGCGCTCAAACCCCTGGTGACCACATGACTAAGATCACCGACAACGACCTGATTCTGCTCTACTACGGCGAACACGAAGACGCGGAGCTTCCGCGCCGGGTCGCCGAGGATCCCGCGCTCCGGGCTCGCCTGGACGAACTCAGCCGTGAACTGGAACCGTTGGATCGCTTCCCGGTGCCCGAGCCCGACCCGGAACTTGGCGTTCGGACCTGGCAGCGCATTTCATCTCGAATTGCCGAGGGGTCTGTCCCGCAGCGGTCCGGCTGGCTGGCATCGCTGCTGGCGCCGCGCTTTTCCTTCGCCGGGTTGTTCGCGATCGTCGCTGTAGCCGGGCTGGCATTTCTTCTGGGCCGGGAGAGCGCACCCGAAATGACCGAAGGCGTGGCCGGCACCACCCCGGCCTTCGCAATCGACAGCCGCCGCTTGCTGAATACGCGAGTCGGCGAGCACCTGACCGAGGCCGACGTGCTGTTGACCGGCCTCGCGAATGCAGATGCCGACCCGCGCAATGCCGACTGGGCCGCCGCGATGGTCCTTTCCAACCGAATCTACGCCCAGGCGGCCGAATCGGCCGGCCATGACCAGCTGGCCCGCCTGCTGCGCGAGATGGAACCGATCCTGATCGAGATCGCCAACCGGCCAGACAGTTCCGTTCCGGTTGATGACAGCCTGTTGTTCCGCATCCGGACCCAGGCCGAACAGCTCGATCCCAACGAACCGATTTGAACCAGAACATATTGAGGAGAACCGACATGATCAGCCCCGCAAGAATCAGACAGGGTGTGCTGGCCGCCACGATTGCCCTGGCCATGGGCGCCTCGGCACAGGAAACGGCCTACGAGGAAGGCCAGGCAGCAATTCGCGCCCAGCAATGGGAACAGGCGGCGCGCGCCTTTGAGCGAGCCGAGCGCGAAGGTGAACAATCGCAACGGGCGGCTGCCCTTTACTGGCAGGCGTACGCGCGGCACAAGGAACGGAAGATCCGCGAGGCCGAGCGCCTGGTCCGCCAGCTCGAACGGCGCTACCCGGACAGTCCCTGGGTCGACGACGCCCGGGCCCTGACCGTCACCGGCGACAACGTGTCGGCGGAAAACGGACTGGTGGACGAAGAGCTGCGCCTGTACGCCCTGAGCCGGCTGATGGAGCGCGACCCGGACCGGGCCTTGCCCCTGGTGATGGACCTGCTCCAGAAGACCGATTCCGATCGCACCCGCCGCGATGCCCTGTTCGTGCTCGGCGTCAGCGATGAGCCGGCGGCCCAGCGGGCCATCGCGACCATCGCCCGGGATGCGCAGAACCCGGACTTGCAGATCCAGGCAGTCCAGGCCCTCGGCGTCTCAGACTCGGACGAAGCAATGGACCTGCTGGGCGAACTGTACAGTTCCAGCTCAGATCCGTCCGTGCGACGGGCAGTGGTGCACGCCGGCATCAGCGCCGACGCGAAAGAATTGCTGGTCCGTATTGTCCGCGAGGAGAAAGACCCGCAGGTCCAGAACGAGGCCATCACCGCTCTGGGTGCCATCGACGCAACCGACGCCCTGCGTGAACTCTATCCGGTCATCCAGGACCCGAGCAGCCGCCGCGCCGTCCTGAATGCGATGGGTATCGCCGACGATACGGAAGCGCTACGCGACGTCCTGGCGACCGAGACCAATCCGGAGCTGCGTTTCCACGCCATCCAGAGCATCGGTATCTCCGGCGGCGCCGGTTCCGCAGATATCCTGCGAGACATCTATGCCAATCCGGTCGGCGAACGCGACCGGCTGGCGGTGCTGGACACGATGGTCATGATCGACGAAGACGCCCGGGATCTGGCCATGACCATCGCCGAAAACGAGACGGACCCGGCCCTGCAGGCCAAGGCCATCCAGGTCCTGGGCCTGATCGATGCGACCGAGGCCCTGCAGGCCCTGTACGTGCGGTCAGACGATCGCAACGTCCGCATGGCCGTACTCCAGTCGTTCATGGTGGCCGACGAATCGGATCTGCTGCTCGATATCCTCCAGCAGGAAACCGATCCCGAACTGCGCGCCCAGGCGATCCAGTCGATCGCCGTCAACGAGGCGGATGGTGCCTCGGCGGTCTTTGTCGACCTCTACGGGCGCGCCGAGTCTCGCGAGCGGGAGGCCATCCTGAATGCCATGATGATCATGGATGACGCGCGCGGGTTGATCGATCTCATGCGCCAGGAAACCGACCGGGAGCGCAAGAAGCGCATCCTCCAGGTGCTTGCGATGATCGACAGCGAGGAGGCCACCGAGTACCTGTTCGAGATGATGGAGGCGGAGCGGTAGCCCACCTCACCCCAAACCCCTCTCCCCCAAAGGCGGAGAGGGGCTTTTCCACTTTTCACTTTTCACTTTCCACTCGCGCGGCTAACCAGCCGCGAACCACAACCGTCCAACCCCCGAGTCAATCAACAGGACCCGACCATGACCCCGACGACACTGCTGCTTGCAGCGCTCTTTTCTGCACCGGCCAACCTGGTTGATGCGAAGGTGACCCCCGTGGACGCCACTCCGGCGAAAGCCATGCGACAAATCGAGGACGGCTGGCTGGCCTTCGAGTTTCCCATGAACCGAAGCCGGAACGGCCCCTGTTGCTGGCGCGGTCACTGGAACCGGACCGAGGAATCTGGCTGCAGCCTCTCGGGAAACAACGGCGGGTACACGGTCAGCGACGGGAAGCGAGTTGCCGGCTCGAGTGTCGGCCAGGCCTATCTGCGGATCCACGACGGCGAGCCTCGTGACATGCGGGTTCTCAATGCCACATGCCCGGTCGGCGCCGATAACGAGCAGGTCTTCTGGCTTGCTGAAGTTTCTGCGAAAAGCAGCCATGACTTCCTGGTCGAACTGCTCGACGGCGAACGGGGCGACGTGGCCGAGGGTGCGGTGCATGCGCTGGGACTCCATGCCCATGAGCGGGCGACCGACACTCTCTTCGAGCTGGCCCGTGACCGCCGGAGCGACGTGGGCGAACAGGCCATCTTCTGGCTCGGTGAATCCCGCGGACTGGACGGCTACGAGAAACTCGATCAGCTGCTGGATGAACTGCCCCGGAGTGATCGGCGCCGAGGGATCAACTTTGCTCTGAGTCAGAACGAGACGCCCGAGGCAGCCGAGCTGCTGTACCGCATCAGCCAGGAGGACGAGGACCGCGAGCAGCGCGGCGATGCGCTCTTCTGGCTCGCCGAGAGCGACCACCCGAAAGCCCTGGAGGCCCTGGAACGCGCAGTGACACATGAACGGTCGGAAGACGTCTCCGAGCGGGCTCTGCATGCACTTTCCGAACTCGAGAGCGACGCAGCTGCCACGGTCCTGAAAGAAACCGCAAGAACCCACCAGAATTCGGAAGTGCGCGCCCAGGCGCTGTTCTGGCTGGCCGAAGGTTATCCCGATCAGGCGCTGGGCGTGATCCGGCAAGTGCTGGGTAGCGACTCAAGCGGCGAGGTGAAGGAACGGGCCGTCTTTGCGCTGTCACAGCTGCCGGACGCCGTCGCTACCGACGCGCTGCTGAGCATCATTCGCGGCGACTATCCGAACAAGGTCCGCAAGCAGGCGCTTTTCTGGCTCGCCGAGTCGGACGATCCGGCCGCACTGGAAGCGCTGGAGCGGCTGCTGGCCTCCGATCGCTGACAACCGGAGCACTCCATCGAACCAGAGCCTCACATGAAGACAAGAAGGAAACAAAGGCAGGGGGGAAAGATAGAGGGGCAACGGCGTTGCCGTTGTTTTAACGACAACCGGGTCATCGCCCCTTATTCATTTCTCTCCAAGGCTTCGTTGTTCTTAATGGCTTCATGGTCCCGCTTTGGAGCCGCTTGAAGCGCAGGCCGCGGCCTGCGGAAGATCAGTTCGAAAGGGTCCGTGGGTTTGCCGCACGGCTCTCGGCTTGTTGACTCAGTTTCACCGGATTCAACCGCCGGGGCTCAAGTTTCGCTATCCTACGCCCTCAATCGGACGACCTTCCATCCAGACACGGCAGCCGAGCAAGAATGTACAACCCCAAGCGCCTCGCGACGATCGCCTGGGACGGTCTCGACGACCTGATTCCCGCCCTTCGCGAGGCCTATTTCGAATCCGACAGTCGGCGGCATCTCGCGAGCGTCTACGGGTCAAATCCGATGCTGCGGATCGCGCTGATGACCGTAGCTGCGGCATTGCTCGGCGAGTGGTTCGCGCGCTTCGGGCCCGAATTTCCGTTCAAGGACCAGATTCGCTGGAGCGCCGCGCTGGTGGCGGCCACGTTCGCCTTACTCATCAGACGCTACCTCTTCCGATCGCCGGAAGCAGACGATGGGGACTTTGCCTGGCTGGCCGCATCGCTGCTGCCCCCATTTGTCGGAGTGCTCATCATCAGCCAGGTGGCCGATCTCGTCGCCGGCACCGCAACATCCGACAATGGCTGGTACACGAGCTCAACCACCCTCGGGCAGGCTCTGATCTGGGCCACCGATGAACTCGGCATCGCGGCCGCCCTGACGATCGGTGTTGCCACCCTGTGCTACAGCCGGGATTGGCTGCATGCGCTGTTCGATCTCGTCGTCCGCCTGGCCGTCTTCAAGCTGATGGTCTGGATCACCGTCCTGGTCACCATCGAAATCGGCATCATCGGCCGGATCGTGGGCGCCATCCTCGAGGCGGTTTTCGGCATCACCTTCCCGGAATGGATGCAGCAGCTGGCCGACGACCTGAGCTACGCGGCGTTGATCTCGGTGATCTACCTCGCGATCATCGGCGGCACCTGGACCATCTGTCGCGATCGCTTCGCCGAGCTGCTCAAGACCGGCCACGTCGATATTCTTTCCGGGCTGAACGAAGCGTTGAGGCCCGAGGAGAAGGACGATCTCGAGGACGATACGCTCACCCCATCCGACGGCTCAACCGACGAGACGCGACGCAAGGAGCCGAACCAGACGCAATCGGGGTAAGGCATCTCGGCCCCGCTTCGAACGAGAATCCCACCAGGACTTTCGCCTAGCCGCTCTTGGCCAGAAATTTCAGCGCCACCCCGTTGTTACACCAGCGCTCACCGGTCGGCGGGGGGCCGTCTTCGAAGACGTGGCCCTGGTGCCCGCCGCAGCGGATGCAGTGATACTCGGTCCGGGGCCAGATCAGCTTGAAATCCCGCTTGGTTTCGAGATGACCCGGGATATGGGTGAAGAAGCTCGGCCAGCCGGTGCCGCTGTCGAATTTCATGGCAGTCGTGAACAGGGGGAGCTCACAACCCGCGCAGACGAATACGCCGGCCTCCTTCACTTCGTTCAGGGGGCTGGTGAACGGCCGCTCGGTGCCCTCATCGCGTAGCACCTCGTAGGCATCGTCGCTGAGCCGCGCCTTCCATTCTTCTTTGCTCAGTTCGATCGGTGACAGGTCGAGGTCCAGGTCGAAGTCGGAGGGCACCGAGGCCTTCCAGTTGCTGCGCATCTCTTCCAGTTCCTGATTGCTCACCGGCATTCTCCTCGCATGTGACGCAAGTCCGAACAAAGTCATTCCGCTCAATCCGGCTGCGCCCATCAATAGTGTTCTTCGTTGCATTGGTCGTTCGTTGCTCGTATGAAACTGATCGTACTTGCCGGGCGTGGACGCGATGTGGGCGTTCGCCCGCGACTAGTTCAGAGGACCGGCATGGTACGGCGCCGCTTTCACGATCGACGGTACGCCGGTTCGTGACACCTCGACAGCCCGGGCTTCAAAAACGGCTCACCGCGTGGTTCCATGGCCGGACCTCCAAGACGGTGCGAGCTCATGCGTGGTCTTCCCACCCTGCTGCTGATTCCCTGCCTTGCCTTCGCTGAGGGCGCCTACTTGGGTGATCTGACCTGGCCGGAGGCCGCCGATCGGCTCGACGCCACGCCCGTGGTCATCGTTCCCTTCGGCGCGGGCGCCAAGGAGCACGGACGCCACCTGCCCATGAACGCAGACCGGGTCTTCATGGAGCACCTGGTGGAGGTCGCGGTGACTCGAACGCAATCCCTCGCGGCGCCCCCGATCCTGTACGGCTGGTTCCCGGCTTTCCGCGACTTTCCCGGGACCGAGATCGAGGACGCGACTGTGTTCCAGGACTATGTGTACCTGGCCGCAAAATCGCTGGTTCGCAGCGGGGCGCGGCGCATCGTCTTCCTCAATACGGGCATCAGCCATGCGACCGGGCTGCCGATTGCCATTGCCGCCCGCGAAATCCGGCAGCGATGTCGGGTACCTACGCTGGTGGTCTCCTGGGACGACCTGGAAACCGACGAAGTTGCCGAATTCACGGAGCAGCGCTGGGGCGGCCACGCGGACGAGATCGAGACGTCGATCAACCTGGCACTGCAACCGGACCGTGTCCGGATGGACCAAGCCGTCAAGGCCATGGGGCGCCCCCCGAAGGACTATCCGGGCTATCGTCCCGGGGTACTGTCGCGGGACCGCAACGATCCAGGCCATGCAGAGGACGGGATCCGAGGCGACCCGGAGACTGCCAACGAAGAAAAAGGGCGCAAGGCGCTGGCGGTGATCGAAAGGAACTGGCTGGCCGCATTGCACGGATTTGCTGCCGAACCGCTGCCGAGCGCCGATCGAACCTGCAGCTTTTGATCAGACTTCGGCGGTTGCCCCCAGCAAAGGTGGCATTTTTACTGTTACCCGGGGCCGGATCTCATCATCCAGCCAGCCGATGGTCGCGATGATCGCCGATCCGTAGCGCTTGCGAACGCGTGCCGCCTCGGCACGGCGCTGCTCAGGACCATAACGCAAGCCCGGCTCCTTGGCATTCCGCGACAGGCAGGCCTGGAGGTGCTCCGGTTCCGGCTGGGCAAGGTGAAGAAAGCGCGCGGCGCCCTCGATCGAGACCCTCTGGTCAGCCAGGAATTCCTCCATGCGGAGCCAGCGAAGACGCGTGTGGCACTGGGCCGAGAGCTGGTTGCGATGGGCCAGCCAGACCAGCGCGCACACCTGGAGGTAGTCAAGCTGCTTCGGGTCGGGCTGCCCGATACGCACCAGGAAATCGCTGCCCTCTGCCACCATCGACAGCAGCCATGGCATCTTCCCGCGGGTGTCCGCAGGTTTCTTTAGGCAGGACAAGAGAAAACTCTCCAGCGAACTGGTCATCAGCAATGCCCGCGCTTCCGGGCACGCATCCAGCAGCTGGTTGATCAAATTGTTGACCAGGTTCGAGGGCTTGATCAGGACAGCCTGCTCGCCCCGTGGCGGCTTCAGCAACAGATCGAGAACCACCTCCAACGTGTCGTCGGTCGCAGTCCCCTGTCGTTTCGCATCGGCCAGATCCCGCAGGGCGAGCGGTTCCAGCATCAGGAAGGTGGCTCCCGGCTGCGCGAGGCAACGGGCAGCCAGCGTCGAGCAGCAGAATGCCGTATGGAACAGAAATGCCGGGCGGGCTTGCGCCGACCTGTCTGCACCGGCCGACATCAGGACATGTCAGGCCGCGCGGGTGAATTCATCCAGAGAAACCGACAGAACCTGGCCACGCTCATGGGCAATGCGATCATCCAGGAAGACCGAAGCGTCAAAGGTCTCCGGATCCACCTTCAGAAAGACCAGGCGGCGCTGGCGAGCGTCGACCCGCCAGAGAAAAAATGACGGATCGGACCGCAACGTTTCGGCACTGACGATCTGGTTTGACATATTCGACCCTATCCCGAATGTTGCACCAATTTTGCTCCAATTTCGGAAATAACTTTTTTAAATCAAGCACGTAGAATATTTTTCAAGCTTCAGACCAGGATACACTTTGTTCCGCGGCCGGTTTGTCGCCTCATCTCGCGAGTCATGTCGACCGATCCCCCTCAAACCGTGGAATAACCACGCTTTCTCGGACGATCGGCCAATCTGACGGCGCGAGCTGAACCGACAAATCCGGAAATCGGTGCAACATCCGGGCTAGCCTCCGTCGCCAATCTGACGATGTGGCCCCGGCAGCCCCAGTGCCGTCCGTCACAGCCG
>JAWVZU010000160.1:0-9111 GCA_033722075.1 Lysobacterales bacterium | reverse complement strand
TCGCTGTAACCGGTTCCGACGCGTCCGGCATCCACCAGCTTTCCGTCGTGGTAGAAGCCCACGAGCAGTGCACCGAAGCCTTCCCGCGCTCCCGATGGCTCGGTGAAACCGGTCACCACCAGCTCCTGGCGATTCACGCACTTGAACTTGAGCCAACTGCGCGAGCGCTTGGAGAGATACGCGCTGCCTGCATCCTTGGCAATCAGCCCTTCCCAACCCTTGCTGCACGCTTCCTCGAAGAAGTCCTCGCCGCACTCGTTTCGGTGCTGGCTGAAGCGGAGTGGATCGTCGAAAGAGAAGGCCTTACTGAGCAGGCTCTTGCGACGTCGCAGGGGCAGTGGACGGACATCTATCCCACCGAGATTGAGCAGATCGAACACGTAGTAATAGATCCGGATGCCGCTGGCCCGGGCCTGCTCCGGGTCGGAGATGCCGATGCGCTGCTGAAGCCGGGAAAAGCTGGTGCGCGTGCCGCTGAAACAAACGACCTCTCCGTCCACGATGAAATCCGTCTCAGCTGCCCAGGATTCCAGCGCATCGGCGATTTCCGGGAAATGGTCATTGCGCTCCTTGCGGTTACGGGTGAGCAGCCGGACCGAACCTGAGTGCGCAAAGGCGAGCAGCCGGACGCCGTCGAGCTTGCGCTCGTAGACCCAGTCGGGATCCGAGAACGGCTCATCGGTGAGCACCGCGAGCATCGGATGGACCCAGCCGTCGGTGCCCGCCCGTTCGAGCCTTGCTCGTTCGTCCGAGCTCAGCAGATCAGTCGGTGGGCACATTGACTTCCACGGACCGCACTTACTTCAGGACGTCATGGATCTTGACCCGGCCGGTCCGCAGGTCGACCGAGCCAAGCAATTTTCCACGCGGATTGAACACCTCAAATGCATCGGTCGTCCCGGAAGCAGCGCGAACGATTCCGGTCGGCTCCTCTTCCTCGCCGACCCCGAGTTCGTTCATGTGCTTCAGGAACAGGCGCAGTGCCATTTGCTTCTTCTCCATCGGGTCTTGTTTTTTGGCGTCTACCTGATTACATCCTGACCTCAGGCGGCCTGGTCGCTGAACCAGTCCTCGGTCCCACCGGCGTAGTCGTAGACTTTCGTGAACCCGGCGGCTTCGAGCTTCTCCGTCGCCTTGAGGGAGGCCGGACAGTCGAAATTGGCGCAGTACACGACCACTTTTCGGTCCTTGTCCGCGGCCACCTTCGCAACCAGTTCAGGGAACTGGTCCTCGTCCTGGGGCAGATTGACCGAGGTGCGGATGTGTTGCTTGAGGAAGGCGTCCCGAGGGAGAACGTTGATCAATACGAAATCCGCGTGCTCCTGTTCGTTCATTTCCTTCAGTTCTTTCTTGCTGAGCGTCTGCATGGTGAGTCCTCTCGTTGTGGATTGAAAAGCAAGCGTTGCCGAGTTTGAATCAGCTTTCGGCCACTTCCGGCGCCGTCTTGCCCACAAGATCCTTCTCACCGGACCGGCTGATATCACCGAGCGTAATGATGCCGGTCAGCTTCTTGGATTCCCGGTTGTCCAGCACGACCAGACGATAGACTTGGCACTCTTCCATACTGCTCGCCGCTTCTTCCACGGAATCGTCTTCGAAGCAATAGAGCACTCGCTCGCTCTTGATTTCGTCCGCGGGGGTATTGGTCATGCTCTTGCCCTCGGCAACGGCGCGAACCACGATGTCGCGGTCCGTCAGAACGCCTTTCAGCTTTGCGCCGGCCGAGTCGGCGATCGGGAGAAAGCCGCAGTCGAGATCGACCATCTTGCGGGCCGCCTGAATCAGCGTGGTTTTCGGACCGATGTACTCGGCATGGGGGGTCATGATTTCTCTGACTTGCATGGATGGTCTCCGGTATTTGGATTGAATCGCCGCGACCGCGCTCACGAGAGTCGATCGCGGGTATAAGTGGTTGCATCATCCATGCCAGAGCGCGACCGGTCCGCCTCGCCCGGAATCTGGGCTGCGCATTTTGTGAAGTTGAAAGAATCCACAAGGTGCTTTGCAACTCTTACATGGAAAGCGGTGTGGGTGACGACTTCTTGCGCTCAGTAGCGCAGCAGCCCCGCCAGTTGCAGATCGGCGAGCTGTTCGGGGTTGCCGTTGACAGCCATCACCTTGGCACCGGTCTTCCAGGCATGGCGCAGGGCGAAGTCGATCAGATCGATGCTCTCATCGCGCCGCTCTCCGTGCGTCTCTACGTCGAGTTCCCTGGTGACCCGTCCCCAGACGGGCTTCGGGCCAATGACCACAAGTTCCTCGACGCGACCGTCGTAAGCCGCGCCGGCGAGTTCCGTGATGGACATGGAGCCATTGTCCAGTTCCCGCCACGCGGCGACCCGGCTGGCGGCCTTGCTTATCCGTCGCTCGCGCATGCTGTTGCGAGCTGTACTGGCCAGATCCTCGTGCCGGTCCCTCGGCGGGCTGCCGGCAATCCGGTCGGAGAATTGTCTGCTGCTGATGCGCTCGAAACGAGCAAGCACTTCCTCCGTTCCGGCCACGATGAGCGGCATGTTGGCGAGACGCTCATGCGTCTGGAGCGTTGCGTCCAGGGCGGCGTCGACGGCCTGAAAGAAGCGGTCCAGATCCGCATCCCGGTCGTCCTGATTGATGGCCTGACCATGGAAACGCGTCTGCTGGCCGGCGCCGTGATGCTGCAGCGATGGTTGATCGAGATCGCCACCGACCGCCTCTTCCAGCGTCATTGGCAGGGCATCGGCTTTTTCCTCCCAGACTGCGTCGGCGGTGACCTGCAGAAGCCATGCTTCTTCCAGGGTCAGACACAGGATTGCTGCCTCCGAGGGGGACATCCACGACTGGATGAGGGGTCGCAGCCACGGTGATTTTCCGACCCACACCGCCTCCGGCCAGGAGTGTGGTATCCCGACCAGATGCGACTCGTCCCGGTCGGCCAGGAGGCAAGCGGCACTGTGGCGCTGCAGTTCGCGCCACTGATCCGCAGACAGCTCGATGCCTGCCAGGGATTCGGTCCAGGTCTCGTCGGCGCCCAGTGACCGCAAGTGGTCGCTGGCGCGCTTCAGGCAACTCTTCAGACGTATCGGGTTCTGGCGCGTTTCCGGGCCCTTGCGCACGATGGGCATGGCGATCGTCGCGGTCAGACGTTCTGCGTCCGGGCCATTCCGGTCCACCCGGCTGCTGATGAATTCCCGGGTGAGTGCTTCGGGTTGAATTTGAACTTTTACTTCCTGGTTCATCTCGGTCGCAATTCCTGGTTGCTTGAAGTATCGATACACCATGCAAGCCTCGTTCCGGCGCTGGCACGCGGTTTGCTTGATTCAGTATCAGTAATAGAGCGCACCCGTTCAGAAAGGAATCGACATGAGCGATACACAAGGAGCGGAGAAGCCGCTGGTCCTGATCACCGGCGCGGCCGGCAATATCGGTTCGAGATTGGTCGGGCAATTGCGCCAGGAATATCGTGTCGTCGGGCTGGACATGCCCGAGTCGGCTGCCGAAGCCTCCTTCCCTTGCATCGGATTCGATATCACCCAGGACGAGAGTGTCGAGAAAGCGCTGGCGCAAGTCGCCGAAGAATGGGGTACCGAGGTGGCGGCCGTAATCCACCTGGCCGCCTATTTCGATTTCTCCGGGGAAGAAAGCCCGCTCTACGAACAGGTCAATGAACAAGGAACGCGCCGTCTGTTGTGTGCGCTCAAGCAGGATTTCGCTGTCGGGCGGTTCGTCTATTCGAGCACCATGCTGGTCCACGAGCCCTCCGAACCCGGGCTGCCGATCGACGAGTCGACCCCGCTGGGCCCGCGCTGGGCCTATCCAAAGTCGAAGGCGGCGACGGAAGCAGTCATCAGGGAAGAGGCGGGGGACGCCATGCCTTATACGCTGCTGCGTCTCGCCGGCCTGTACACCGATCGCGGTGGCGTGCCGACGCTCGTGCAGCAGATCCAGCGCATCTATGAACGCGGTGTCAAGAGCGAGCTGTTCGCAGGAGATCCCACCCACGGGCAAACCTTCATTCACATCGAAGACGTGATCGAGGCCATTCGGCTCTGCGTAGAGAAAAGAAGGGATCTGCCACGGCAGGGAGCCCTGCTGGTGGGCGAACCGGAAGTGATGAGTTACGAGGCCCTACAGAACCAGCTGGGTTGCCTGATTCACGGCGAGGCCTGGGATACGCACCGAGTCCCCAAGCCGGTGGCCATGGCAGGCGCCTGGGTCGAGGACCGGCTCGAGCCGGTGATCCCCGACGCCATCGATCACGGGGAAAGACCGTTCATCAAGCCGTTCATGGTGCCCATGGCGGACGACCACTATGAACTGGATGTCAGCGAGGCCCGCGACCAGTTGGGGTGGCAACCGGAGCACAGCCTGCGCGACACGCTGCCGAAGATCGTCGCCGCGCTCAAGGAAGACCCGCCGGGCTGGTACGCCGAAAACGGACTGACCCCGCCCGACTGGATGGAAGTCGCGCACCGCCGGGACGAGGATCCGGAGGCACTGCGGGCCGACTTCGAGGACAGCTATCGAACCACCCACGGTCGTTTTATCTGGGCCCACATGCTCAACATCGGCGTCGGTGCCTGGCTGGCCTGCAGTCCCGCGATCAGCGGAACGTCCGACGCATGGCTGGCGATGAGCGACGTGATCAGCGGTGTCGCGGTGATGATTCTGGCTGCATTCTCTCTCTCGTGGCGGGCCGGTTGGGCCCGCTGGGCAACTGCAGGCGTCGGCGCCTGGGTGCTGTTCGCGCCCCTGGCCTTTTGGGCCCCGCAAGCCGCAGCCTACGGAAACGATACATTGGTCGGCGCCTTGATTATCGGCCTGTCGGTCCTGTCCCGTCCGCCCCCGGGCGTGAGCATGCAGGCTGCGATGACCGGCCCGGATGTGCCCGACGGCTGGGAGTTCACGCCTTCGAGCTGGTTTCAGCGTATTCCGATCATCGTTCTGGCCTTCGTCGGGCTCTATATATCCCGCTACCTGGCGGCCTATCAGCTCGGCCATATCGATGCGGTGTGGGAACCGTTTTTTGCCGGGAGCACCACCGATCCGCAGAACGGCACGGAAGAGATCATCACCTCGAAGGTTTCCGAGGCGTGGCCGGTGCCCGATGCGGGCGTCGGTGCCCTGACCTACATGCTGGAGATCCTGACCGGCGTCATCGGCGGCCGGCGCCGCTGGCGGACCATGCCATGGCTGGTCATGGCCTTCGGGATCATGATCGTCCCGCTCGGCGCAATCAGCATCTTTTTCATCATCATCCAGCCGATCGTCATCGGCACCTGGTGCACTCTGTGCCTGGTTGCGGCGGCGGCCATGCTGCTCCAGATTCCCTACTCGTTCGACGAACTGGTGGCGACGGCCCAGTTCCTGCATCGACGCTGGAAGGCGGGTCGCCCGCTGTTGCGCGTCTTCCTCTTCGGCGACACGGATACCGGCGGAAAAGCCGCCGAGCCGGATGATTTCGGGCAGTCGCCGATCACCATCGTCAAGGAGATGTTCAGCGGCGGTGTCAATGTCCCCTGGAACCTGGCCCTATGCCTGGCCCTGGGCGTCTGGCTGATGTTCACCCGGCTGACACTGGGGACGACCGGGGCCATGGCCGATGCCGACCACCTGATTGGCGCGCTGGTCGTGACCGTGACGGTCACCGCATTTGCCGAGGTTGCCCGGCCGTTGCGGTTTTTGAACATCCTGCTCGGAACCGCGTTGCTGGCCACCCCTTTCATGTTCGCGGGCGCGGGCGCGCTCGGATCCGCGCTCAGTATCGTCGGCGGCTTGGCCCTGATGGCGCTCAGTCTGCGGCGGGGCCCGATCCGCAGCACCTACGGCTCCTGGAGTCGTTACCTCGTTTAACCCCAGCGGCATTCACCGGTGTAATTCTTGTCCGTGTCGTTGAAAGTCTTACAGTCCGATGCCGCTGTTGGTGCCCGGAAAAGCCACTGGCGGTGGTTTCGCATTCCGGTACGCCCTTTGCATCACCCTCATTGAACTCAAAGAAAAGCAACGGAGAAACCGTATGTCATTTGCAAAGACCATCGAGATGACCGCCGAGTCCAGAGAGGGATTTCGGGATGCCATCCGCAAGGGCATCGACAAAGCAACGTCGACACTTGACGAGGTCCGGTCCGTGTGGGTGGAAGACCAGATGGTGACCATCAAGGACGGATCGACCGACCAGTTCCGGGTCCGCCTCAAAGTGACCTTCCAGCTGAAATGAAGCGTCTGCTGAAAGGCTCGGAATGCCTGCTGGCGGCGGTGGCGGCGGCCTTGTTCGCCGTCGGCTGTTCGCCGGCCCACATGGCCAAACCGAGCGACAACGGTGATCGGCTGGCGGCGCTCGTCGATCTTGAGGACGAAACTCAGTACGTGGCGACTCAGAAATGCCTGTCCAGGCTGGCCTACCAATCGGTCGAAGTGCTCAATGAACAGCACCTGCTCTTCGAGGACTTCGACGAGGTGTGGGTGAACAGGCTGCGGGCACGCTGCCCTCAGCTCAATCGCCATGACACGATGATTTTCGAGATGCACTCGTCACGCCTTTGCGAGCTGGACACGGTAAGCCCGGCGGATCGGATGATGTTCTGGTGGCGCAAGGCGCCGCCGTGCACGCTCGGCGATTTCAAGAAGCTTGCCCCCGCCGCGGCGCAACGTGTGACGGAAGCCTATTGAAGGAGAAAATGATGAGCAATCTCAGCAAATCCATTGGAATCATATTCCTGACCGGCGTAATCGGCGCACTTGGTACCGGACCGGCGCTGGCTGATGATCCCAACCCCTACCTCCAGCCCGATGACAGCTGGATCAGTCTCAGCGGCGAAGTCGAATCGGTGATGCCCGATCAGTTCACGCTGGATTACGGTGACGGGCTGGTGATCGTCGAAATGGACGATTGGGATGATGATGCGGATGCGTACAAGGTGGTTTCCGGTGACAAGGTAACCGTTTACGGTCTTATCGACGACGATACCTTCGAGACCACAACCATCGAAGCCAGCAGCGTCTACGTCGAGGGTCTGAACACCTACTTCTACGCCAGCGCGGCAGACGAGGAGGATTCATTCGTTTCCGTCGCTGTCCCGGTGGTCCGTTCAGCAACGATCACCCAAGGCACGGTGACCGGGATCGACGGCCGTGAGTTCACCATCGATACGGCCGGCCGGCAGTTCACGGTTGATACTTCCGGCATGCCTTATGACCCGCTCGATGACGAGGGTTTCCAGAAGATCGACGTCGGCGATCGGGTCAGCGTGACCGGCAAGGTCACCAGCGATTTCTTTGAAGATCGAATGCTGATGGCGGAGTCCGTCGTCGAGCTCTCGCGCGAATCCTGAGGAGGTCATTTCATGTTTGCCGAAGTACTTTTCGCCCTGTTGCTGGGACTGATCGTCGCCAGCCTTCTCGTCGGACCCGCTGGTCGCCGCGGGCCCGGTCCCTGGTCAGGCTTCGGGTTCTTTTTCCTGATCCTGTTCTTCTTCATCTGGGCTGCGGGCGTCTGGATCACGCCGGTCGGACCGCACTTCTACGGTGCTTCCTGGGCGACTTTCCTGGTGAGCGCTCTCCTGCTGTTCCTTCTGTTCGCCGCCCTCCTGCCGCCATCGACACCACGCAGACACCCAGCCGATCCGGAAATGGTTGAACCCGATGCGGCCGCAGCGGTGGTGGGGGTCGTGTTCTGGCTGCTCCTGGTGGGTCTGATCCTGGCGATCGTGGCGGCCTACATCTAGCTCTTGCCGGCGCCATGACCGAACAGCGTACCCGAGCCTCCGATTTGCTGGGCCGGCCGGTGCACGATCGCAGTGGACACGTCTTCGGCCATGTCGAAGATGTCCTGCTCGACGACACCGGCCATTCCTATCTCTCCGTCAATCTGTCAGCAGAGCCCCACTCGGGGCCCCATCTCGCCATACCATGGAGCCAGATCCGTCTGAGCACGCTGATCACCATCGACGTCGGCAGGAGTACGCTGGAACGGCTGGCGGCCGTAAACGGGACCTGATGGCCCTGGCCCGGGACGCGGTTCCGGCCGAGTACCGGCTAGACGTTCTTGCCGTATTCAGCCAGGCGGTTGTATAGCGTCTTCAGGCTGATCCCCAGGGTTTTTGCGGCTTGCTTCTTGTCGCCCTCGAAATGGGAGAGTGTGGCCAGAATGACCTGCCGTTCGATGGCCTTGAGGCTCTGGCCGATACTGATGCGAAGAAAATCGCCGCTCAACTCTCCGCCGGACGGGATATGGCCTGGCAGGTCCTCCGCCTTGATCGTCGCTCCGGCAAGGAGATAGCCGCGCATCACGGCATTCCTGAGTTCCCTCACGTTACCGGGCCAGTCATGCAGCCGCAGCAGATCGAGGACCTCTTCCGAGAACCGGCTTTCGGTACCGTGCTCCTGGTTCAGCTGGTACAGGAAATGCTCTGCGAGTTTCAAGACGTCATCGCCGCGCTCCTGGAGGGCAGGGATGGCGATGGGAAACTGGGCCAGCCGATAATAGAGGTCTTCCCGGAGATGGCCCTGGGAGACCGCCTCGGCCGGATCCCGGTTGGTCGCCGCGATCAGTCGTACATCGCTTGAAAGTTCCTTCTCACCACCGACCCGCCGGAAACTGCCGGATTCGAGAACCCGCAGGAGCTTCACCTGGAGTTCGGCCGGCATTTCGGTGACTTCGTCGAGCAGCAGCGTGCCGCCGTCGGCGCGCTCGAAATAGCCCTTGTGCCTCCGCGCGGCGCCGGTAAACGCGCCACGCTCGTGGCCGAACAGTTCGCTCTCGATGAGTTCGCTGGAAATCGCGCCGCAGTTCAGAGCCTCGAACGGGCCGTCGCTCCGGGGACTCAGTTCATGAATCGTCCAGGCGGCGACCTCCTTGCCCGTTCCGGTCTCGCCGGCGAGGAGCACGGTCACCTCGGTTGCAGCGACCTTGCGCAGCAGTTGGCGTAACCGTCTCATCGGCGCCGATTCGCCGACCAGCCTGGACGGAGGCGTCTCCTCGTCGTGGTCCTGGTCGGAGATTCGTTGCAGGGTCTTGCTCAGTCGATCCTGCTCTTCGGGAAACAGGAAGAAGTCGGATGCCCCGATTTGCATGCCGCGAACCGCCGCGCGGTAGTCCGGCTTTTCGGTGACCATCAGGGTGTCGACCACGTCGGC
>JAWVZU010000159.1:0-9230 GCA_033722075.1 Lysobacterales bacterium | reverse complement strand
TTCCTCGTAGTCATTGCCGACGCCGGCAATCGTATGGCCGCACAGGGCGATATGGGTGCGGTGGGCGCCGCCGTTGACGAGGTCGAGGACCTCCGCATTCCTGATCAACAGGTCCGCCGGCCGATCGCCGCGCGCGACGGCCAGTACCTGCTCCAGTTCCTCTCGGTTCAACTGTTGGGTTCGCTTGGTTCCCAGTCCAATGGCGGCCATGGTTTTCGTCCGTGTCCTGAACTGTCCTGAATGCTAGCGCATTCCAGGCGTCAGGGGCGTTCTCATCGGTCCGGTTGCTGAAGCCGGCTCATGCAGAGCTCGTTCGGCATGATGCTTGCTAGCTATCTCTAAGAGACTCCGGAGTCAGTTCACTCCGGTGCCGTTACGGCAAACCCGGGAGCCCGTCCGAGAGCTGCGAATTACCTCGGCAGATCGGCTCTGGATCGGAATTTGCTACAACGGAATGGAAAATTTGCAAGCAATCACCATAAGGAGAACCGCCAATGAGTACCCGTCAGGAAGCCATGAAAGAGAAAGTGAGCGCAAAAATCACCCGCGCGGAGGCCGAACTCAAACGCCTTCGGGCCAAGGAGATGGAAGCGGAGGCCGACGCAAAGGACAAGCTGCAGGAGAAGATTGCCGAGCTCGAGGACCGGAAGGAAGAGGCGGAAAAGCGGCTGGAAGAATTGAAACAGGCCGGCAGCAATGCCTGGGAGGACATCAAGGATGGCGTCGAGGATGCGTGGCAGTCCCTGTCCGATAGCGTCAGTGACGCTTCCAAGCGCTTTCAGTAACGGCAAATAGAGCCTTCGGTCGCGGCGCAGGCGCGCCGGAGGCTATGCTACGCTGCCGATCGCAGGGAGGGGCATCCCCCGAGTGACGCAGCGAAAATCGATCGCCATCGCGGGCAATATCGGCGCCGGGAAATCCACCCTGGTCGAGTTCCTTTCCGACACCTACGGCGTCGAGCCCTTCTACGAGCCGAACGAGGAGAATCCCTACCTGGCGGATTTCTACGCCGACATGGACCGCTGGGCGTTTCACTCGCAGCTCTACTTCCTGAGCGCCAAGTTCCGCATACACCAGGACCTGGACCGGCTTCCCGGTGTCGTCGCCCTGGACCGGACCATCTTCGAGGACGCCGAGATCTTTGCCGCGGCCCTGCACGAGCGGGGCCACATCCAGGAACGCGAGTGGGCGATCTACCGCGCTTTCTACGAGAGCATCCTGGACGCCATCCGGCCGCCCGACCTGATGATCTACCTGCGCTGTTCCATGCGCACCCTGCGCAAGCGCATCCGACTGCGGGGCCGCGGGATGGAAAGCGATATTCCGCTGAGCTATCTGAAGCACCTTGACCGGCTGTACGAGCGCTGGATCGAGAACTACACGATGAGCGACCTGGTCATCCTGGACTCGGACCGGCTGGACTATGTAGGCGATCTCATCTACCGCCTGGACGTGATGGAGCGCATCGAAGCAGTCTCCCCGGAGACCTTCGTGCGAGATCCCCAATTCTGATCCGCGACAAGGACGCCCCGGCCATGATCCGCTAGCGTAAAAACCGGTAATCGGGCGCCCTGTGCGCCGGGAGACTGTGATGAGCGGTCTGTATCTTTTGGCGATCCTGTGCCTGCTCGGGACCATCGCTTCCTTTGGTTGGGGTATCTATTCCATGTACCGCGGCGGCGATTACGACGCCGTGCACAGCGAACGGCTGATGTTTGCACGCATCGAATGGCATGCCCTTGCCGTGGCCCTGCTCGTGGTGACCTACTTCATCTACGCCTGACGACGGAACCGGTCGGGCTACCTGGCGGTTCGGACAGAGCCGGCGGCGCATTGCGGCGTTTTTCAGAACCCCGGTTTCTGCGGTCATTTTTTTATCTCGATCAAATTGTGGGCCTGGCAACGCGCCTAAAATGAGCGCGCTGTAGACTCATGGCGTCATTCAAGCCCCGGAACGCTCTGCGCGCTTGCAGGTAACGTTTTCCGCCCCGCCCAGCGCCGTTCGCGCGATCGACGTCGGAGTTTATGAGCCGGTATCGACGGGAGCGAAAGGATGAATGAGGTAGCCACCCCGATCCACCAGGCCGTCCGGCTGGACGAACAGGTCGTCGAGATCATTTCCGATTCCGGAGAGGGCGCCCAGACCGCCGGGCAGATGTTCGGCACCGTTTCGGCCAAGATGGGCAACGGCGTCTGGACCGTGGAGATCATTCCGGCGGAAATCGAACCGCCGGCGCGCAGCCGGGCCGGCGCCTCCGGCATCCGGATCCGCATCGGCACCGGGCCGGTCACCAACGCGGGAGATGCCGCGGACCTGGTGGTAGCGTTCAATGAACAGGTCCTCCTGGGCCGGGAAACCGCCGGCGAGTTCCGCAAGGGCGCCCATATCCTGCTCGACGACAAGTGGCGCGACCACAAGGACCCTGGCATCGCCGAGGCCTATGCCGAGGCAGTCGACCACCTGAACACGTCCGGCTACCGGGTGCATGAGATCCCGCTGGACGCGGAGTGCAAGAAGCACGTCGACAACCCCCAGCGCGGCAAGAACATGTTCGTCATGGGGATGCTGGCGTATATCTACAGCCGGGACGTAGACCTGGTGAGCGAGGGCATCGAGGCCAAGTTCAAGCGCAAGGGCGACCAGGCCGTCAGCAGCAACCTGACGCTCATGCGGGCCGGTTTTGCCTGGGCCCGGGAGCACCTCGACCTGCACTACGACGTCCCCTCGGAAGGCGTTTCCGAAGCCAAGGTGGTAATGAACGGCAATACTGCCGCTGCCCTCGGCGTCATCGCCGCCGGCATGGACGTCTGCGCCATGTACCCCATCACGCCCGCGACATCGGCGTCCCATTACCTCAGCGGCATCTTCGACCAGGTCGGCGGGGTGGTTCACCAGGCGGAGGACGAGATCGCCGCCTGCGCCTTCGCCCTCGGGGCCAGCTATGCGGGCAAATGCGCGGTCACCATCACCTCCGGTCCGGGGATGGCCCTGAAGACCGAGCTGATGGGGCTGTCGGTCATGGCCGAGATTCCGCTGGTCCTGCTCGACGTGCAGCGCGGCGGTCCCAGCACCGGGCTGCCGACCAAGGTGGAGCAGGGCGACCTGCTGGCAGCCATCTTCGGGGTTCCCGGGGATGCGCCCAAGGTCGTCATGGCCCCGGCCACGATCGAGGACTGCTTTTACGCCATGATCACCGCGCGCAAGATTGCCGAGACCTTCCGCACCCTGGTCGTCGTCCTCAGCGACGCCAACCTGGCCACCGGTCAGCAGGCATTCCGGCGCCCCGAGTTCAGCGAAGAATGGCTTGCCCCGCCGATCGACCAGAGTCCCGTGCCGGAGGGCCATCGGCCCTACCAGTGGGATCCGGAAACCGGCCTTTCCCGGCGCCATATCCCCGGACAACCCAAGGGGCTTTACACGCTCACGGGGCTGGCGCATACGCGAGAGGGCACCGTTGCCTACGAGCCGGGCGTGAATCAGGAGGGCTGCCGGCACCGCAGCCTGAAGCTGGCTGCGTTCCAGAAGACCCTCAAGACGCCCCGAGTCTACGGCAGTGAATCGGGCGGCCGGTTGCTGCTGCTCGGCTGGGGCAGCACCCGGGGCGCCATCGAGGAAGCGGTGGATCGCGCCCGGGCGGACGGGCTGGACGTGTCCTCCCTGCACCTGAAGTTCCTGCAGCCCATGGCCTCGGGCATCAAGGAAATCCTGCAGCGCTTCGATGAAGTGATGACCGTGGAGATCAATTACTCGGACAGCCTGGATGACGAGCTCATCGACGCCGACAACCGGCGCTTTGCGAACCTCGCCTGGCTGCTCAGGGCGCGTTACCTCATCGATGTGGACTGCTGGTCCAACGTTCACGGCCAGCCGATCAAGCCGGGCGCGATCGAAGCGATGATCCGGGAACGCCTCGGGAAGGAGGACTGACATGTTCGGACTCAAGACGGAATGTGCACTGCGACTGGACGAGGAGTATCACGGCCTCGACGACTACCAGGGCCGGATGGCGCGGTGGTGTCCCGGCTGCGGTGACAACGGCATCCTGGCAGCCACCCAGCGGCTCTGCCGGGATGAGCAGCTGCCGCCGGAGAAGACCGTGTTCGTATCCGGGATCGGCTGCGCGGCCCGGTTCCCGCATTACATGAAAACCTACGGCTTCCATGGACTCCATGGCCGGGCTCTGCCCACCGCCCAGGGCATCAAGATCCGGCGCCCCGACCTGCATGTGTTCGTGAACATGGGAGACGGCGATTGCTGCAGCATCGGCACGGCCCACTGGATCCACATGATCCGCATGAACATGAACCTGGTCGCCTGCCTGCACGACAACAACATCTATGGACTGACCAAGAACCAGGCATCGCCCACGACGCCGGCCGGGATGGCCACTGCGACCACTCCCAAGGGGGCTTATCTCAAGGAGCTGAACCCGCTGAGCGCGACCCTGGGGGTGACCAATGTGTCCTTCGTGGCCCAGGTCGTGGAGTGGGTACCGGAGCTGCTGTTCAAGGTCCTGCAGGAGGCATTTCACCATCGTGGGTTCGCCTTCGTGCGCATCCTCCAGCGCTGCCCGCACTTCATGCCGGACCTGTTCACTTCGCTGCTTAACGATCCGAAGAAGATCCTCGTCCTCGAGTCCGAGGGAATTTCCCTGAGCGAGGCGACTGCCAAGATCTACACCAACCGGCGCGACCATGACGTCAGCGACCTGGCGACCGCGCGAGCGCTTGCCGAAGACGAGGGCCAGGTCCCGGTCGGCGTGCTCTACCGGAACCCGGGAGTGCCCTGCTACGAGGACCTGCGTCGACCGGCCCGGGCCAGCAGTCCCGCGCTGGTTCGCAACGTGCTGGAATCGGCCTTCGACGGCTTCGCAATCAATCCCGGCGCGTGACCGGCAAGGGGGACGCAGCGCATGAACAAGGCCAGCAGAAAGGACTCGATCGAGGTCGACCTGAGCGCGGTCCGGGCGGCGCCTGATTCGACCACGGAAATCCCCTTCGAGCCGGCCGTGCCCGATCGCGAGGCGGCGGCTTCGCGTCGGACCCTGTTGGAACTGACGGCCTTCCGGACCCACGGCGGTGATCGGGAGTCGGTCCCGGCCGACGTCTGGCCGGCCCAGATGCACAGTTTCCGGGACCTGGCGCGCCATCGCCTGCCTTTTCCCCTGGTTCTTTCTGCGAACGGAGAGCCCCAGCCCCTCGGCGTCCGGATCGATGCGCTCGGCGACAAGCTGGTGGCAGCGCACGGACTCCAGGGCGATGACGCCGAGCGGCTTCGTCAGGACCTGCGGCGTGTCGAGGGGCGGCTGCGTGCAGTTCCCGCGACCGCCGAGGACACACTGGCGGCTCGCTGGCGCAAGGCGGCAGATGAGCTCGTAAAGCAAGCCGGCCAGGATGGCAGGGACCGCTTGAAGGCCAACCTGGAGTGGGCAGCCGCCGAGATCGGCGATGAACAACTGCTCGACCTCGATGCGGCCGCACCGGCGCGACTGGTCCGGTTCCTGCTGCAATCCTGGTGGCGAACACGCCATGAACAATGGCGTTCCGAGCTCGATGACCTGGTCGAAGCCCTCGAGGCATGGCTGCGAGCCGAGGAGGACCGCAGCGACCGCGGGCGCGATCCCGATCGTCTCGCCCACAGTGTCGGCGCCGGTGACGCCGACGAGCTGGATTTCGAGGCGCTAAGCGAGATTCTCGGCCGTTCTCGCCTCGATCAACCCCTGCCTGAAGATCGCCATGAGCGGATCGGCGCCCTGGCTGCCTCCCTGAACAAGGCCCGGGCGATCTATCCCGCCGGTGAAGACGACGAGACATCGGTTCCCTCCGTCGTGCACGGTGATTGCAGCGCCGCAAAGGAGAGCGGTGAGAGTGACCTGAGCAACCTGGTTGCCCTGGTTCGCGATACCGCCATGGCGCGGATCGAGCTCGAAAACCGCTACCAGCCCAAGCAGCTCGACGGGTATTTTGCGGGCTTCGACGCCAGTCACCTCGATCCCCACGAGCGAGGCCTTGGTCGTCCGACCCTGCTGGTCCTGGACCGGGAGCAGGCGGAAGCCCAGCTGGCGGAGCTGCTGACTCTGCTGAGCGGCGACCTTCCGGTCAAGGTCGTGGTGGAGCTGACGCTGGCCGACCTCGATCCATCGCGGTGGGCGGCGCGGCTGGGCAACATGGCTCTGGGCCTGAGCGGCCCCTTCGTTTTCCAGGGCTCGCTGGCGAGGCCGGACCAGTTGGCGGAGAACTTCCGGCAGGCGCTCGAACACCTGGGGCCCGCCCTGCTCGTGATTCATCGCCCCGATGATGATGCGGCAATTCCGGCTTTTCTGCAGGCCGCCGCCGCGGTCGAGTCCAGGCTGATGCCCGCATTCCGTTTCGATCCGACCAAGGGCTCGGACCTGGCCGATCAGGCGGTTCTTCTCGACAATCCGGCATCCGAGAAAGCTTGGGCCAGCGAGCCCTTCGCCTTCACGGATGCCGATGGGCAGGCGGGCGAGGTCGAGCTGGCGTTCACCGCCGCCGACCTGATGGCCGTGATCCCCGGTTACCGGGAGCACTTCTGGTGCGTGCCGGCGACGCACTGGCATCCGGCAATGCAGCCTCTGGGTGACTTCCTGGCGGCCGACGAAGCAGAGCGCGATGGACGGGTACCTTATGTCAGCCTGGCCATGCCGACCGGTGAACTCCTGAGAGCCGTGCCGGATGCGCACATCGTCGATGCGGTGCGTAGGGTCGCGCGGGCGTGGCGGACGTTGCAGGAGCTCTGCGGCATCGAAAACTCCCATGTGGCCCACGCGCTGAAGCGTGAAAGAGATCGCCTGGATGCGGAGCGTGACGAGGCCATCGAGGCCGCTCGGCAAGCCTATGAGCAACAGCTCGAGCGGGATGTGGGTGAGCTGAGCCGGCGGATCGTGACCAACATCGCCGACCGGCTGCTGGCCGACGAGGCTTCTCCGCTGCCGGCAGCGGCGCCGCCGCCGACAGCGAAGACGGAACCCGCCGCCCGCAAGGCGCCCGAGGAAGCGCCGGCCGACCCGCCGGAACCGGAGCCGGAAACAGCCGAGCCGGAGGTCCAGTTCACGCTCGACGAGCCCTACGTCGACACGGCGCTCTGCACTGCCTGCGATGACTGCACCACGCTGAATCCGGAGATGTTCGCCTACGACGAGAACAAGCAGGCCTACATCAAGGACCCTCTGGCCGGGACCTTCCAGGAGCTGGTCATTGCCGCCGAGAAGTGCCCGGTGGGGATCATCCATCCGGGCAAACCCGCCAATCCGGACGAGCCCGACCTCGCCAAGTGGGTCGAGCGCGCCAAGCCCTACCAGTAGGCCGCCCCGTGGCAGACGCCCTCCAGGCCATCGGTTACCTCGCCCTGCTGACGGCGGCCTTGGCGACGCTTCTTGCGCTGGCACACATGCGGCTGAAGGTCGACGAGGATCCCCGCGTCGATGCCGTGATCGATCTCCTGCCCGGCAACAACTGCGGCGCCTGCGGCTTGCCCGGCTGCCGCGCTTTTGCCGAGAAGGTCGTGGCGGGCAAGATCTCGCCGGCCGAGTGCACGCCCTCCGGCCCCGACGGGGCAGCGCTGATCGCCGACTATCTCGGTGTCGACGTCGGCGAGGCCCAGAAGCGGGTGGCCCGTCTGCATTGCGCGGGCGGCACGAACGTCGCCGTCCAGCTCGCCGAGTATCGCGGACATGAGTCCTGCCGGTCGGCCGCTGCGGTCGGTGGGGGCACCAAGGGCTGCCGCTACGGTTGCCTGGGTTTCGGGGACTGTGAGGCGGTCTGCACTTTCGACGCGATCCGCATGAATGCGGTCGGTCTGCCGGTGGTCGATGCCGACGCGTGTACCGCTTGCGGCGACTGCGTGGACATCTGCCCCAAGGGCCTTTTCGAGGTATTGCCCATCGAGCATCACCTCGTGGTCCAGTGCCGCTCCGAGCTGGCCGGCGACGAAATGCTGGCGCTGTGCCGGGTCGCCTGCACCGCCTGCGGGAAATGTGTGGCGGATGCGGCACCCGGACTGTTGACGATGGAGCGCAACCTGCCCGTATTGGACGCAGAGCTGCTCCATCTCCAGGCCCCCGAGGCCACCAGCCGGTGTCCCACCGGCGCCATCGTCTGGCTCGAGGAGAGCCAGTTCGTCCGAGACGCCGAATCCGAACATGCCTTGAGGCTCGATCATGCGAACGAAGCGCTCTGAACAACAGCCGCAGCCGCGCTTTCCCGGTTCGCACGCGGCCGAAACGGGCCTGTTTGCAGCGGTCCAGGCCGCGTCGATGGCCACCGACCATTGCCTGGCCGAGGACGGCATGGCGCAGATCGACGAACGGGTCGGCGCCTGGGCCGGCGAGCTGATCGGCAACCGCGGACTGGAAAGCCGCCTCGCCGGCCTGTCGGCCATGGGGCAGCGCTCTGTCGGGTTCTCCCTGGGTGAATCGCTGCTGGCCAATCTGCCCTCGCTGGCCGGAAAGCCGCTGCCGTGCGTACTCCAGGTGCTGCCGCGCGCGGTTACCCGTCACGCCCAGTCCCTGCACGGCAGCGACGAGATCGCCGAGCAGCTGGTCCAGGCGGGCGGCTTCCACCTCCATGCAGCCAATGTCCAGGAGGCGGTGGACTTCACCCTGATCGCGATCCGCGCGTCCGAACTGTCTCTCCGGCCGGGCCTGGTGTTCCAGGATCCGGACAGCATCGGCGGCTCGGTTCAGGTCGTCCAACTGCCCGGGGCGGAACTGATTCGTGCCTATCTCGGTGAACCCGATGATCGGATCGAGACACCCACCCCGTCTCAGCGGATGCTCTTCGGCGAGGAGCGCCGGCGGGTGCCGGCCCTGCTGGACCTCTCACATCCCGGCGGCCTGGGCGGTGCGCAGGACCGGCATGCCTTTGGCTTGTGCGCTGCGGCCCGGGCGCCATTTTTCGAAGAGCATCTTGCCGACCTCGTCGTCCAGGCCATGGCCGAGTTTGCGGCCTTGACCGGCCGCGCCTATGCGCCCCTGACGATCCACGAGATCGATGATGCGGAGGCGGTCCTGGTCTGCCTGGGCGCCGAGCGTGATCGGCTCTGCTCGTTGGCCGACCTGCGACGTGGTGAGGGTCGGCGGGTGGGGGTCGTCGCCATCAGCCAGCGATCTCCGTTGCCGACGGCGGAACTGGCCACGCTGCTTCAGGGGAAGCGAACCATCACGGTGCTCGAACGCAGCGGCGTCGACGCCGAGGCCGACGGCCCCCTG
>JAWVZU010000158.1:0-9242 GCA_033722075.1 Lysobacterales bacterium | reverse complement strand
TTCCCGCGAGGATCAGCTGGCCTTCACCTGGGCCGCCTACAATGCCGGGCCGCGCAAGGTCGCCGACATGCGCCGGCACGCCGAGGAGATGGGCCTGGACCCGAATCGCTGGTTTCAGAACGTCGAGTACGCGGCACTGGATCTGGTTGGACGTGAGCCGGTCCGCTACGTGTCCAATATCTACAAGTACTACGTGGCCTACCGGCTCTCGCACAACCTGGCGCTGGCCCGCGACGCGAGCCGCCAGATGCTCTAGCGCGATCCCGCCTCCGCGATTCGCTCCTCCACCAGGACGCGCCCGTCGACGGTGAGTTCGTGGCTGCCGTGGGCGTCGAAGGTCATTGACTGGAGTCTGCTCAGGTGTTCGCGCTCTCGCTGACCTGGAGATCGGTGGTGCAGTTCGGGCAGCGGCTGGCCTTGATCGGAATCGCCGTGCAGCAGGCCGGGCAGTTCTTCTCGGTCGGTTCGGCCGGCGGGGCATCTTCCTCCCGACGGGCGTTGTTGATGCCCTTGATCAGCAGGAACACCGCAAAGGCGACAATCACGAAGCTGATCACCGAGTTCAGGAACACGCCGTAATTCAGGGTCACGGCTCCGGCTTCCCTGGCGGCATCCAGGGTTGCATAGGGCCCCGCCGTCTCGCCGGCCTTCAGCACCAGGAACAGGTCGGAGAAGTCGACGCCGCCGAGCAGCAACCCGATGGGCGGCATCAGCACGTCGGACACCAGGACTTTGACGATCGTCCCGAAGGCGCCGCCGATGATGATCCCCACGGCCATGTCCACGACATTGCCGCGCATGGCGAATTCCTTGAATTCCTTGAACATTGCCCGATTCCTCCAAGTGCATCTGCCCCGGTGTAAAATGGCGATCCACGCCTCTGGGGCTGCCGAACGGACATGATAGCTGCGCCAAAGCCTAAGGACGAGCAGGAGCGGCTCTCCGCTCTACGTGCTCTGGGCCTTCTTGATACCCCGCCGGAAGAGCGCTTCGATCGGGTCACACGCCTGGCCAAGCGGCTATTCGACGTCCCGATAGCCCTGGTCAGCCTGGTCGACGAGGACCGCCAGTGGTTCAAGTCCAACCAAGGGCTGTCCTGTTCCGAGACGCCGCGCAGTCACTCGTTCTGTGCCCATGCGATCCTCGGGGATGAAGACCTGCTGGTGCCGGACACGCTGGAGGACGAGCGTTTTGCCGGTAACCCGCTTGTGGTGAACGAGCCGCAAATTCGCTTCTACGCCGGACATCCGATTACCACGGAGGACGGAATCCGGCTGGGCACGCTATGCATACTGGATCGGGAGCCCCGAAATCTGGACGAAGAGGATCTTCAGCTGCTTCGGGATCTGGCGTCCGTCGCCGAGCAGGAGATCCAGTCTCGCGAAGCCACGATGGATGAACTCACGGACCTCTCGAACCGGCGCGGTTTCATCCAGCTCGCCGAGCGTGCGCTGGCCACGTGCCGACGTTTTCAGCGCCCCGCGAGCCTGCTGTTTTTTGACCTCGACGGGCTCAAGCCGATCAACGACCAGTATGGGCATGCTGCCGGCGATCGTGTCTTGCGGGCTTTTGCTGATGTGCTGAGGAATACTTTTCGCGACGTTGATGTGGTCGGAAGATTGGGCGGCGACGAATTTGTCGTGTTCATGTCCGGCGTGGGTCGAGAGCACACGGATGCCGCTCTTGGTCGGCTCGCTGAAGCAGTCGATGCCTTCAACCAAGGTCAGGGTAGTGACCAGCCCGAGCGGATTCATTACAGCTTCGGCGAAGTGCACGATGACCCGGAGAGACACGGGACTCTCGCAGACCTGATGCGCGAGGCCGACGAGAGAATGTACAAGCACAAGCGCGCCCGCAAATCCGGTCGGTAGCGTGAGAGCGCGTTTCTCTGTTCTGATCGCTGCCGCTTCCGCGTTACCCGACGCGATCACAGCGGGGGTGTTCCTGTTCGCCTGGCTCTATCCGACCTGGCACCCGGAGCTCCCGGCGATGCTCATGCTGGTGATGTTGATCGAATTCCTAGCCGTTCATTCCGGTGGCATGCTGGGTGCGTTTGCATTGGATCGGTCCAAGCCCGCCAAGACTCGTCTGAAGGCGATCCTGGGTCTCAGTTTCTTTTACGGGCTTTTCGTGTTCGGCTTCGCCATGGCGTTCGAGTCCCTGTGGCCGGTCTGGTGGCTGCTGTGGTTGATCTTCACCAAGGTTTCGCTGGCCATCGGACCCGTCGCGCAAGGAAAGACAGCCACGCTGATGACCACAATGTGGGGAATCTCTGCGGCGTTCTACCTGCTGATGGTGATGGTGACGACGATTCTTCCGATTCCTCGGCTCGGCATCGACTATGCGGCGGTCCGCATGATGGAGCTCCCGGGCGAAGGACTCTGGGTGGACGAGCCCTGGCGGGTCATCGCCTTCGGTTTCCTCTACTTCTTCGCCCTGGCCGTCGCCCGTTATGGGCTGCGCCGGCGCCTGGGATCGGAATCAACGACCCGAGGCGCTAAGATGCAGGGCCCTCCCACACAAGGCTAAGCTCGTGAATTCCGAACGGCAGGCCCTGATCGAAGCAGCAACCCGGGCGGCCGGCAATAGCCGTTGCCCGATTTCCGGTTTCCAGGTCGGCGCCGCGCTGCAGGTGTTGAACGGCCCGATCGTGGCCGGCTGCAACATCGAGAACAGCACCCTGAGCCTGGCGATGTGCGCGGAGCGGGTGGCGCTCTTCAACGCAATTTCCTCGGGTCACGTGGACTTTACGGAACTGGTGATCGTCGCCCCCAAGGCGCGGCAACTGTGCCCGCCGTGCGGTTCCTGTCGCCAGCTGATCTGGGAGTTCGCCAGGGAAGCGAGGATCGTGCTGGTTGCGCCCGATGGCACCCAGGAAGAGTTGGTCATCACCGACCTGTTGCCGCGGCCCTTCGACGAGCGATACTTCAGCTAGCCGGTCGTGCCGTACTCGTCGTGGTAGTCGTCGATGGACGCCTGGATGACCTGGTGGGCATGATCGCGGCCGTAGGGCTTTCCGACACTGGTCTGCGAAGGCTCGCCCGGCACCAGCTTGTAGGTGCTGAAGTAGTGGCTCAGGCGCTCGACGAACTGGCTCGGTAGTTCCGAGACATCCCGCACCTCGTTCCAGACATTGTCCTTGTGGAGCACGGCAATGATCTTGTCGTCCGCCTCCCCGCCGTCGAGCATCGGCAGACCGCCGACGACGCGGGCGCGGAGCAGGACCGCCTCGCGTGCAATGGGTCGTTCACTGATCACGCAGATGTCCAACGGATCCTGATCGCCTCCGGTCGATCCCTTCATGAGTGCGCCCACCCGCTTCCCGCAGTAGGTCTGCGGAATGAAGCCGTACAGGGTGGGTGGCAGCGATGAGGTTCGGTGTGGCCGGTCGACCTGGAGATAACCGGTGACCTTGTCGACCTCGTACTTGATGAGGTCGAAGGGTGTGATCTCGATGAACGCGTGTACCAGCGACGGGGGGCTGGGTCCCACGTCGATTCCATGCCAGGGATGGGGGCGCCAGCGGTAAAAGGGCGTGGTCATAGGGCTCGTCTCCGTCCTGGTGCGGCCTTTATAGCATGGCGGCACTTGACCGGAACGTGAATTTCCCATAATGTAACCCTAAGGTATCATTTAGGGATACAAAAGTGTCATCATGATACCCGATTATCACGCATTGAGGAGCGACGATGTTCAACAAGTCCGAAAGCATGCCCCAGTTCATCGACCGGTTTCTGACCCGGACGGCCCTGGGCGTGCTGCTGATGTCGTTCGCCTACGGCGCCGGCGCCGCGACCTACCTGGTTGACGACCCACTCCACGACTGGCTGGAGACGGCTCAACTGCTGCTCTCGCTGGGTGCTGTCGCGGCGGTGTTGCCCGTATTTGTAAAGCTGTTCAGGCTGCGCCACGGTGTCGCCCGGGTGGACTGCGGGCCGGAGGGGTTCATAGCCGGCGCCTTCCGAAAGGCGGGATCCCATGCGTTCACCTTCGCCTTCATCGTGCTAATCCTTTTTGAACCCCTCAGCAAGCGATGGCTGACGGACCTGCCCACGGCTTTCTTCATCAATGTGCTGCTGTGCCTGATCCTCGGTGTGTTCAGCGGCGGTTTCTTCCTGCTGTCGCGGGACGATGCGCCCGAGGACGAGTTCGATGCGGGAGACGACGATGGCAAGTGAGCTGGACAACCGGATTCGCGTCTTCCGCGCCGAGCACCGGATGAGCCAGAGCGAACTGGCCGACGCCATCGGCGTGTCGCGCAAGACGATCAGCACCATCGAGGTCGGACGCTTCGTCCCTTCGACGGTGATTGCCCTCAAGATCGCCCGCCACTTTGGCGTGCCGGTCGAAGAAGTTTTCTCACTCAACGAAGAAGGTCACACCTCATGAAAAGATCGAAAGCCACAATCGCCAACGCATTGCTCTGGGCGGCCCTGATGATCGCCCTGTCGGTTCTGTTCGGAGATCACCCGAACGCATCCACGATCGTACTTCTGCTCATACCGGCCTGGTTTGTCAGCGATGGTCTGATTTCGGGACAGGCCCGCAGCGACTGGACATGTCTTAAGCGGAGGGTCACGCGCTCACGCTAGCGCATTCAGCGGCGGTTCAGGCGGCGCAGTTAGCCTGACTTCGTATATTTTTCCTCGTCATATCGGGGATCACCCTGCACTTTTCCTGCATGGGTGACCTTTACACTCGCAACTTATTCACGAGCGGGAGGTCATTCCCATGAGCTTCTATCTTGTCGCGAGCCTGGCGACTGGACTGGTAATATTGGGTTCAGCGCTGGGCGCAGTGGTGAACCGAATGAGCGAGCGCCGCCAACCTTCGCGGTTGGTCCAAACCCCTAACCGGCGACGCGCCGACCGCGTCGCTGATGATCGCTGTTGAAGGAGAATTCAAATGGCAAGCCGTGAAACAAGACCCGTAACCCGACGCGGATTTCTCAAGGGCGTAGTGACAACCGCTATTGCCACCCCGCTGATCGGATTCGGGCACACCGCGTTCGCAAGTGATCTTCCGGAACTTTCCGAAGATGATCCGCAGGCCCAGGCACTCGGCTACAAGGCGGATACAGCCGATGTCGACGGGGCGAAATTTCCGAATCACTCCGTAGACCAGAAGTGTTTGAACTGTCAGTTGTGGCAGGGCGGGGACGAAGGACTGGGCCCGTGCGCCATCTTCCCCGGAAAGGGCGTTCAAGCCGAAGGCTGGTGTTCGGCCTGGGTGAAAAAGGCCGGTTGATCCTTGCCGAGGCGCCGGGTCAGTCGACTGCGACGCCGCTTCGATCCAGTTCAATCAAATCACTCGGCGCGAAGGTCGCAGCACTTTCGCGCCGGGTTGCTCCATCACACGGAAGTCGCCGGTAGGCGTCACACGAACCCGGCCTGTTTGAACCCGACGTAGAAGAGATAAGCCCAAAGGGCGCCGGCGAGGAGCAGCCGGTACGGCTTGCGGGTCGTCTTTTCCTTCTCCTGCGGCCGATCTAGGCGCTGGATCTTGGGTGATCCGCAGCCCGGGCAGACGCCACCGGGAAACACCTTGGCCTTGTAGGTGCAACTGAGGCATTGGTAAGTCACGGCGCCTCCTGCAACCGTTGCGCGCGTTCGGCGGCACGTTCGCAGATTCGCCGGGTCAGGCCGCGGAAGATGATCCGGTGGGCCGGCTCCAGCGAGAGCCAGTAGAGAATGCCGGCGATACCCGCCGGGTGCCAGTAGGCGGTTGCCGTCAGTCGGGTCCGCCCATCGGTTCCTTCGTTGAGTTCAAACTCCAGCACGCCGGTGCCGGGTGCCTTCATGCCGAATTTCATGGTCAGCCGCTTGCCCGGCTCGAGCCCCACGACATCCCACGAGTCCACCCGGTCTCCGACCCGCAGCTTTTCCGGGTGGCGCCGTGTTCGCTTCAGTCCGGAACCGCCGACGAACCAGTCGAGCAGTTCGCGCAGGGTCCACAGGAAATTCAGGTAGAAATAGCGAGTCGAGCCCCCGATGGTGCACAGTTCCCGCCACACGGTCTCGGCAGGCAGCTCGGTCTCGAAGTAGCCCGAGGCCTTCTTGGCGTAATAGGCGTGGTCCTTCCGATGGCCGCGAAAAGCAAACGCGCCCTCGACCCAGCGGGCCTGGACCGTGGCTTGCTGCTCGGCCTCGAATACCGCTTCCACCGATTGCTCGAAATTCAGCAGGTCCTGGGGAATCAAGGTCTCAAGCGGATCCGTGCGGGCTTCGAAATCATGCTCGAGACCTTCCACCAGTGCCCGGGCGATGTTGGTCGGAACGGAAGTCACGAACTTCAGCCACCAGGCGGACAGGCGGGGGGTGAGCACCGGGACCGGCACGATGAACGGGCGACGATGATTCGCCACTTCCGCCAGGATGGTCATCATCTCTTCGTACGTGAGACGGTCCGGTCCGGCTGCCTCGTAGATGCGGCCTGCGGCGATCGGGTGAGCGGCAATCTCCTCCAGGTAGGTCAGCAGATTGGTCAGCGCAATGGGCGGCGATTTCGACCGGACCCACCGCGGTGTCAGCATGATCGGCAGGTGAAACACCAGGTCTCGCATGACTTCGAACGCGGCAGAGCCGGGCCCGACGATGATTCCGGCGCGGACCTCGGTCACCGGAACGCTGCCCTCTCGCAGGACCTCGCCCGTGTCCCGACGAGAGACGATGTGCTCGCTGCGGGCGTCGTCCGGGACTAGGCCGCCGAGATAGACGATACGGCGAACGCCGGCATCTGCCGCAGCCCGGGCGAAGTTCGCTGCTGCGGTCAGGTCCAGTCGGCCGAAGTCCGAACCGGCCGCCATGGAGTGGACGAGATAATAGGCGGTGTCGACGTCGCTCAGCGCGGCCGGCAGGGTCTCCGGATTGAGTGCGTCGGACCGGACGCACTCGACCTCGTCCCAGTTCCTGGCCTCGAGCGCATCGAGCCGTCGTGCTGCTGCACGCAAGTGCTGGTGGGACCCCCGCAGGTGCTCAACGAGGTGGGTGCCGACATACCCGCTGGCACCGTAGACCAGTTTGATAGCGGATGAGTTCGGGCTCACGGATGATGGGAGACGTTCTGCAACCGCCGCCCATGGTACCGCGCCGGTACGTCATTTCCGATCGCTTTAGCCTTGAGCCGCCAGGGCGGCTTCGATGGCCTCGATGATCTCCGGCGCATAGGGCTCGGTGCGGGCCTTGAAGCTGGCGATCAGTTGGCCGTCCCGGCCAATCAGATATTTGTGAAAGTTCCAGCTTGGCGCCTCTCCCGAGATCTCGCGCAGTTGCCGGTAGAAGGGATGGGCCTGGTCATCGCGGACCGAGGTCTTGGCGAACATCGGAAACTGAACGCCGTAGGTCAGCCGGCAGAAGTCCTGGATCTCTTCTTCGGTGCCCGGCTCCTGGCCCATGAAGTCGTTGGACGGAAATCCGAGCACCGCAAAGCCCCGATCCTTGTATTCGTCGTAGAGCGCTTCCAGGCCGTCGTACTGGGGCGTGTTGCCGCACTTGCTGGCGGTGTTGACCACCAGCAGCACCTGGCCACCATAGGTCGCCCCGAGGTTCACCGTTTCCTTGGCGGCAAGCTTGCGAAAATCATGGTCCAGCAGGTTGCTCTCGGCGGTGGCTGAGCCGGTCAGCAGGATGAGTAAAGGCAACAGGGTTTTCATGAACAGGTCCTCCGAAAAAGGTGAAGATGCATCGCTCCGGGTGAAACTTTGGTCGCGGCCGGCGCTCACGCGGTCGACATCGTGTTGATGATTTCCGCCCGGGTCGCGCCGGCACTAAATCTGGATCAAAAAGTCGTTCCCGCCGGCGGCCTATGCTGGCCACAGGACGATTGGATGAGATTCATGGCCAAGAACTACGTTTTCGATTTCGAGTCGGGCGACGGCAAGGACAAGAAACTGCTCGGCGGAAAGGGCGCGAACCTGTGCGAGATGACCCAGATCGGGCTCAACGTGCCGCCGGGCTTCGTGATCAGCACCGAGGCCTGCAGGGCCTATCTCTCATCGGAGGATGACGCATTGCCGGAAGGGCTCGCGGAGGAGATCCGGTTTGCGATCGAGGCGCTGGAGGAGAAGACCGGGAATCGCTTCGGGGATCCGACCAATCCGCTGTTGATCTCCGTGCGGTCCGGCTCCGCCCTGTCGATGCCGGGAATGATGGACACGATTCTAAACCTCGGCCTCAACCAGGACACCCTGCACGGACTGATCGCCCGCACCGACAATGCCCGATTCGCCTATGACGCGTTCCGTCGCTTCATCCAGTTGTTCGGGAAGGTCGCTCTGGGGATTGCCGATGAATACTTCGATCGGCCCTTCGAGGCGGCCAAGCGAAAAGCCGGGGTGAGTGCCGACGTCGGCCTCAAGGCGGAGCATCTCAAGGACATCTCCGAGCAGTTCCTGCGGGTCGTCGAAGAACGAAGCGGCAGGCCGTTTCCGGAGGATGTCGAGACCCAGCTGACGCTGGCGGTCAAGGCCGTGTTCCGTTCCTGGATGGGCAAGCGGGCGGTCGACTACCGGCGCGAGTTCAATATCACGCCGGAGATGGCGGACGGCACCGCGGTGAACGTGGTGACCATGGTTTTCGGAAACCTGGGCGACGACTGCGCCACCGGCGTCGGATTTACCCGCAACCCGGGAACGGGCGAAAACCAGCTCTACGGCGAGTACCTGGTGAACGCCCAGGGTGAAGACGTGGTTGCCGGCATCCGGACGCCCAAGCCGGTCCAGGAGCTGGCCGAGGACATGCCGCTCATGTATCGCGAGCTGGAGGACCTGCGCGATCGGCTGGAGGCCCACTACAAGGAGGTCCAGGATTTCGAATTCACCATCGAGAACGGCCGGCTCTATTGCCTGCAGACCCGTAACGGCAAGATGAACGCCGCCGCGCGGGTGTGCACGGCGGTCGAGATGGCCGAAGAGGGACTGATCAGCCGTACCGAGGCGCTCCGGCGCGTCGATCCGCAGCTGATCGAGCAGTTGCTCCACCCGCACCTGGACCCGAGCCACGAAATCGAACCGGTGGCCGAAGGCATTCCGGCCTCGCCGGGAGCGGCATCCGGTGAGGTCGTCTTCGATGCTGACCGTGCCGAGCTGCTTGGCAAGGACCGGCCGGTCATCCTGGTCCGGGAAGAAACCCGCCCCGAGGACATCCATGGGTTCTTTGCAGCCCGGGGAATCCTGACCAGTCGCGGCGGCAAGACGTCCCACGCAGCGGTCGTAGCTCGCGGGATGGGCAAGCCCTGTGTGGCCG
>JAWVZU010000157.1:0-9312 GCA_033722075.1 Lysobacterales bacterium | reverse complement strand
CACGAGGACCCGCGTTCTACGAGTTCAAACCCCTTGGGCACGCACGGGGAAAGCAGCTATGCACTGATCAACCTTGAACTCGGGAGACGTCCATATATGGCTTTCATGGTGATCGCTTCTTGCATGCGCCGTCTGGTTGCCGCTCAGGAATAGAGTTCGAGCAGGCCGTCGAGCACCAGGCCCTGGTAGCCCACCATGCCGAGGATCTTGCCGCCCTCGATGACCGGCGCCACCGACAGGCCGAACTGCTCGAAAAGCCGCGCACAGTAGCGCACGTTCATGTCCGGCGGAATGCTGATGACCGGCTTGCTCATGATCTCGTAGACGTTCACCCGCTCGGGTGACCGGTCTCTGGCGAGCACCTTCTTGGCGATGTCGGCCAGCAGTACGATGCCGAACTCGTCATTCTCATTGCGCTTTCTGACGATGATGGGCACGGCCGCGCCACCGGCCTTGATCGTCTCCAACGCTTCCTTGACCGTTCTCAGGCCGTCGATTTCCAGAAAACGCTCGTCCATGACGTCGCGGACACGGATGATCCTGCTGCGGTTCATAGCGACTCCTCCACGGTTTCGGTCAGTTCCCTGATCTGATGCTTGACGCCCACGGCATCTTCGATGTCGATCTGCACGGCGATCCCGGTGCCGGGCTGATCATCGAAATGGCCTACCCGTCCGATCTCTTCGAGAATCTTCCTGGAGAGGTGTTCTTCGACCAGGAACAGGATCACGTCACGCTGGGTCTCCAGCGTCAGACCGAAGAAGGTCTTGCTCTGCTCGATTCCTTCTCCGCGGGCGTGACTGATGACCGTGGCGCCGGTCGCGCCGGCTTCCCGGGCCGCGTCCATGACGTCCTCCGTCTTTTCGTCTTCGACGAATACGACGATCAGCTTGAAATGCATCGGTCACCCCTCTTTGGCATGTTGCTGTTACTCATTATGCGACTCCCGGCGCCGTTTGCGGCGCCCAGCTCTCCATTCGGCCAGTTGGGCGTAGGCCATGACGGACATGATCGGAAACAGGCTGGCGAAGGCAATCAGACCGAATCCGTCGATCAGCGGACTGCGCCCGGGCACGGTCTCCGCCAGCCCCAGACCCAGCGCAGCCACCAGCGGAACGGTTACCGTCGACGTGGTGACTCCGCCCGAATCATAGGCCAGCGGCACGATGATCTTCGGTGCGAAACGGGTCTGGATGATCACCACCACGTAGCCGGCGATGATGTAATTGTGAATCGGATCTCCCACCACGATCCGGTAGCTGCCCAGCGCAATGCCCACGGCCACTCCGACGGCCACGGCAATCCGCAGTCCCCAGACGCCCACCGTGCCGGCCGACACCTCGTTGGCCTTGATGGCGACCGCCATCAGGGAGGGCTCGGCGATGGTGGTGCTGAAGCCGATGGCAAAGGCGAACAGGTAGACCCAGTAGAAATTCAGCCAGTGGAAGCCCTCTTCGACGATGGCCCCGGCGGCAATGAAGAGCGGGTCGGTCAGCTGTTCGGCCATGATCCGCCCCAGCGGAAAGAGTGCTCGCTCCAGGCCCACCAGGAACAGGGCCAGGCCGATGATCACATAGACGAAACCGACGGCAACCCGCCGCCAGTTGGGGATCCGCCGACGCAGGACCAGGAACTGGAATCCGAAGATCACTACGGCAATCGGAATCACGTCCCGAATGGTCGCCAGCAGGGTGCCCAGCAGGTGGAGGATCAGATCCATCAGATCACCATCCCGTAGGCCATGACGAAGATCATCGGCGTCAGCGAGGCGAAGGCAATCAGGCCGAATCCATCCAGCATGGGGTTCCGGCCCTTGAGCGACGAGGCCAGTCCAACGCCCAGCGCCGTGACCAGCGGAACGGTGATGGTCGAGGTCGTGACCCCGCCGGAGTCATAGGCGATGCCGATGATCTCGCGCGGCGCGAGGAGCGTCATCACCACCACCAGCGCGTAACCGATCATGATCATGAGGTCGATACGCCAGCCCTTGATGATCCGGAACACGCCGATCACGATGGCGGTGCCCACCGAAACGGCGACGGTCATGCGCAACCCGAAGGCATAGCTCTGCCGGGCCGCGTCGGTGTTGTCGATGATGGCCGCGTCGGCCGCGATGGCGGCAGCCTCGGCCGCAACGGCGATCAATGCAGGCTCGGCGGCCGTGGTCCCGAACCCGAGTGCAAACGCGAAAAGCAGCAGCCAGAGCACGCTGCCCTTGCGGGCGAATGCGTTGGCGATCGACTCGCCGATGGGAAAGAGACCCAGTTCCAGGCCGTTGATGAAAAAGGTCAGCCCCAGGATGACCAGAACCACACCGATGGCCGTATCGATCAGGTTCGGCAAGGGCTGCTGCAGCACGGCAAGCTGGAAGAACAGCACGACGATCAGGATGGGGGCGAGGTCCTTCACGCTCGAACCGAGCGCCCCGGCGATCCGTATCAGCTTGCGCGCCACCGAAGACCTGGATGGACGGGCGCGGGAAACTGGCGCGCTGTCCGGGCTGGAGCGTGAATCGTGCAATATTCGGCTAGAACATCACCTCGGAAAAGTCGAAATTCATGTCCGGGCTGGGCTGCTGCAGGAAGTAGCCCTGGATCAGTTCGACACCGGACTGCCACAGATGCGGCAGGCTGGACGCGCTCTGAACGGACTCGGCAATGATGCCGATCTCCAGTTCACGGGCCTTCTTGATGATTTCCTTGACCCGGGCCTGGTGATGCTCGCTCTTGTCCAGCCCGCGAATCAGGCTGCCATCGATCTTGACATAATCCACGCCCAGCCGATCGAGGGAGTTCAGCGAGCCGGCGTTGGTTCCGAAGTGATCCAGGCCGACCTTGCACCCTAGCTGCTTGAGCTGGCTGATTACGGTGCGAGTCTGTGCGAGGTGCATGTGAGCCAGGGATTCGGTGATCTCGAACACCATCATCTCGCCCGGGCAGGTGTTTTCCTTCAGGGAATGGCTGATCCAGGCCGGCATGTTCTTGTCGATCAAGGTCTTGCCCGACAGCTTGAGGAACATCTCCGGCCCCTCGCCGAGCTTCACCTGCCGCTGGGCCGCATAGATGGCGTGGGAAATCACCCAGCGATCGATATCGGTCATCAACCCGGCCCGCTCGGCAAACGGCAGGAATGCGCCGGGAGAAATGGTCTCACCCTCCTCGTTGAGCATTCGTACCAGCACTTCATAGCGGGGTCGCTTGTCACCACGCAGGCTGATGATCGGCTGGAAAAGAAGCGTGAACATGTCGTTTTCGAAGGCATGCCGGATCCGGATGATCCACGCTTCCTGCTCGTCCTGGCGGCCGATTTCGGCTGCATCGGCCCCGTACCAGTAGGCCGCGTTGCCGCCGTCCGCCTTGGCGTTTTCGCTCGCCTCGAAGGCGTGATCGATCAGTGCCGAAGGGCTTTTCGTATCCCGCGTGACCAGGGCCATGCCGATGCTCGCCGTGCTCGAGATCACCTCGTTGTCGTGCTCGAACACATGGCCTGCTATGGCTTCGCCCAGATCGCGCGCCCGCTCCTCCAGCTCCTTCAGGTCGTCATCCCGAAGAAGGACCACGAAGGTCCCGCCATGGTAGCGCGCGGGCAGATCCTCGATGCCCAGGTTGTCCGCGATCAATTTCGACAGGGATTTCAGGAACAGGTCGCCGATGACAATCCCGAAACTCTCGTTAATCCATCCAAAGCTGTCCAATTGGACATAGATCAGGACCCTGGGACTGCCTTCGGGATCTTCCTCCCGAAGCGAATTCCGGAGCATTTCCAGGAAATAGAGGCGGCTGAAAAGCCCGGTGAAGTCGCGCTGGGAAGTGGCACCGCTGGGCGCCGCGCGGTTGCGCAGGGTTCGCTCGATGACCAGCAGGAGATGCTCCGGGCTGTCGCATGCGACCAGATCCTCGAGGCCGCCCTGCATCGCCTCGATCACGGTCGTTTCCGTGTCGGCCTTGGCCAGCCCGATCACGGGGGTTTCGGCTTTCATTGACCGGACCGCTTCAAGCGCCTTGAACGCATCAAACCGGGCGATGCCGGGAACCGCGGCGATGATGTCGCATTCGCCGTCTTCATGAGCATTGTTCAAACCCTGGACCGATTTGAGCCGATGGACTCTGACGGGCGATGTTCGATCGGCCGCCTCGAGGGCTTCGGTCAGCGCCTCGGCCTCATCGTCCAGGTCATGGATGAGCCCCAAATTGATCACTTCGGTCATGTGACTCAGCTCAGATAATCCTTGATGTTGACCTCGTCGATCTGGGTGGGCTCGAGGAACTGCATGGCGTAGTCCTTGTACACCCCGGATTCGAGAAAAAGTCGGAACAACTCCGGATCAAGGTGATCGTCTTTTACCATGAACGACATGATCCGGATACTGTCGCTCAGGGTCTTGGGCGGCTTGTAGGGTCGATCCGCTGCAGTCAGCGCCTCGAAGACGTCGGCGATGGCCATCACCCGCGCCGGGATGGACATGTCACCGCCTTCCAACTTCCGCGGATAGCCCGTTCCATCCATCTTCTCGTGGTGACCACCGGCGATCTCCGGGATCCGCTTCAGGTGGTCGGGGAGCGGCAGACTCTCCAGCATGACGATGGTCTGGACGATATGGTCGTTGATCTTGAACCGCTCTTCGTCGCTCAGCGTGCCCCGCGAAATGCACAGGTTGTGCAATTCGCCGCGGTGGTACTTGTATTCGGGCACTTCGACCTTGAAGCCATAGGGATTGTCCGGGTCCGCCGAGTGGACCGGCACGTCGTGCTCGATCAGGTGATCGACGCGATCTGCCAGGAGCTTCTCCTTGCAGGGGACCGGCCGCGCCGGCTCCTTGGAACGTCGCTTGAGCTCTGCCTGCGACACGCCCAGCCGATCATCCAGGGTGCGGGTCCACTCGATCTCGGCAATTTGGTGGACCCGGTCGACCAGCTCCTGGGCCATGAACTCGCCGCCGAGGTTGCAACGGGCAATGAACTCGAAATCATCGTCCAGGGAAGCCAGCTGCTCATCCAGCTCCGCCTTCAGCTGGTCCGGATCCCCTTCTCCGGCGAGCAGCTTGTTCTGGTACTCGATCACCCGCTCGCGCTTGACCACCTCGAAGCGGGTACGGATCTCGTGAATTCGATCACTGATCGTCTCCAGCTTCGTGGCCTTGTCGACGACGTATTCGGGCGTGGTGACCTTTCCGCAGTCGTGCAGCCAGCCCGCAATGTGCAGTTCGCGCCACTCGGTCTCGTCCAGATCGAAGTCCCGGAAGGGCGGGGCGTCACTTTCGCAGACGGCTTTCGTGAGCATCTCGGTCAGCTGCGGCACGCGCTGGCAGTGGCCACCGGTATAGGGCGACTTGGCGTCGATCGCGCTGGCCATCAGCGTGATGAAGGACTCCATGAGGTGTTCCAGCTGCTCGATGAGGCTGGCGTTGTCCAGGGCCACCGCGGCCTGGGAGGCCAGAGCCTCGACCAGCGGCTGAACCTCGTCGGTGAATTCGATCACCTCTCCCGTGTCGCTGTCGCGCGCATTCAATAGCTGGAGGACACCGATCACGCGGTCCTTGTTGTTCTTCAGCGGGACAGTCAGCACGGAAGTGGTTCGATAGCCGGTGCCCTCGTCGAAGCGCTTCGTTCCGGTGAAATCGAACTCGGAGGAATCGTAGGCGTCCTTGACGTTCAGCGTTTCCCCGCTGAGCGCTGCGTAGCTGACGATCTGGCTCTCGTTGGGCGTCCCATCCTCCAGATACATCTCCACCGGCGGAATGTCGATCTGCTCGCCCGTCGTGCCCCCGCGGGCCATTCCCAGCGTGTCGTTACGGATGATCTCGAACTGGAGCTTGTCTTCCTTGGTGCGCCGATAGACCGTTCCGCCGTCGGCATGAGCAAGGTCCTTGGCTTCCAGCAGGATCATCTCCATCAGCGTGTCGAGATCCTTTTCCGCCGAAAGCGCAATTCCGACCTTGATCAGCCTTTTGAAAGTTGCGTTCTTGGCAGCCATTGTCCCCGCTCCGACTGATCAATTCCGTTCTTTGGCATCGTATCACACTGGACCAACCCGACCGGCCACGTTGATTTCTTCACCAGCCATCAACAAGAATGGTCTACATGCTTGGAATTCAAACAAAAAGCGCATGCAGACGGACGGCAAGCTCTACCTGCTGCACCTGAGCATCCACGGCCTGATCCGCGGCCACGACCTGGAGCTCGGGCGCGATGCCGACACCGGCGGTCAGACCCAGTACGTGGTCGAACTGGCGCGCGCGCTGGCCGACTGTCCCGATGTCGAACGGATCGACCTGGCGACCCGACGGGTCGTCGACGCCAAGGTGAGCGACGACTATGCACAGCCCGTGGAAAAGCTCGCCGACGGCGCCCGGCTGGTCCGGATCGAGGCAGGCCCGGACGAGTACATCGCCAAGGAACAGCTGTGGGATCACCTGGATTCGTTCCACGACAACCTGCTCGACTGGCTGCGCGAGCAGCCGCGCATGCCCGATGTGGTCCACAGTCATTACCCGGATGCGGCCTATGTCGCGGTGCGCCTGGCCAACCTGCTCGGTGTCCCGCTCGTTCACACGGGTCATTCACTGGGGCGCGACAAGCGTCAGCGGCTGCTCGCCAAGGGTGTGCCCGCCGACGTCGTGGAAGACACCTACAACATCAGCCGGCGGATCGCCGCCGAGGAGGAGGTGCTGGCCAACGCCGACCTCGTGGTGACGAGCACGAGCAACGAGATCGAGAACCAGTACGAACTCTATGACTATTACGACCCCGACCGGATGGTGGTGATCCCACCCGGCGTGGATCTCGATCGCTTTCGCCTGCCCCAGGACGGTGAGCAGTTTTCCTTTGCCGAGGAACTCCGACCATTCCTGCGGGATCCCGACAAACCGCTGATCACGGCCCTCTCCCGGCCCGATGAGCGCAAGAACATCGCCAGCCTGCTCGAGGCCTATGGCGAATCGGCAGCACTCCAGGAGGCAGCCAACCTCCTGATCATCGCCGGAAACCGCGAGGACATCACCGAGCTCAACAGCGGTGCCCAGGCGGTGCTGACCGACCTCCTGCTGTTGATCGATCGCTACGACCTCTACGGCAGGGTGGCCATGCCGAAACATCACCGCCCGGTCGACGTCCCCGAAATCTACCGGATCACCGCAGCCTCGGGCGGTGTTTTCGTGAACCCGGCCCTGACCGAGCCCTTTGGCCTGACCCTGCTGGAAGCCGCCGCCAGCGGCTGTCCGATCGTCGCCACCGAGAACGGCGGACCGGTCGACATCATCGCAAACTGCAGCAACGGCAAGCTGGTCGATCCATTGAATCCCGACGAGATTGCCACGGCAATCTCCGATCTCCTCGATGACCGGGCCGGCTGGCGAAAAGCGGCAGAGAACGGCATCCAGGGTGTGCGGGAACATTACACCTGGCAGGCCCACGCCCGCCGCTATCTCGAACGCATCGAACGGCTCGAGGGACGCCACCGGCCCTTGCTCGAGGAAACGCCCCGGACCGAAGCGCGGCATCCCGAACGGGCCATTTTCTCGGACCTGGATCAGAACCTCCTCGGCGACCTCGAAGCCCTGCCGCCCTTCATCGAGGTGATGCGCAAGCACCGCCAGCGGGTCAGCTTCGGCGTCGCCACCGGCCGGCGAATCGATTCGGCACTGGCCGTCATGAAGAAGGCCGGAATTCCCCGACCCGATATCCTGATCAGCAGCCTCGGCACGCGGATCCACTACGGGCCCGAGCTGACCGAAGACGAATGGTGGAGCGACCATATCGACCGTGGCTGGAACCGTCCCCGGATCCGCCGTGCGCTGGAGGACATTCCCGGACTGAAGCTGCAGGACCGGGTCGAGCAGAGCAAGTTCAAGATTTCCTATTATTATGATCCCGAGCTGGCGCCTCCGGTAGAGGACATCACCACGTTGCTGCACCAGGCGGATCAGTCGGCCAATGTGATCGGTGCCTTCGGCCAGTTCCTGGACATCGTCCCGAGCCGCGCCTCCAAGGGTCGGGCACTGCGCTACGTCGCGCTCAAGTTCGATTTTCCGCTGGACCGGATCCTGGTCGCCGGTGGATCCGGCGCGGATGAAGACATGATGCGCGGCAATTCGCTCGCTGTCGTGGTCGCCAACCGCCACAACGAGGAGCTTTCGCAGCTGGTCGATCTCGATCGGGTCTACTTTGCCAAGGAGGCCTACGCGCTTGGTATCCTCGAAGCCATCGAACACTACGGCTTTCTCGATGACTGAGCGCCTGCTGATCGCCACGGACCTGGACCGGACCCTCATCCCGAACGGTCCCCAGCCGGAATCCCCGACCGCGCGCAAGCGTTTCGCGCGGCTGGCAAGCCGCGATGAAGTCACGCTGGCCTACGTCAGCGGACGGCACATCGGCCTGGTCAGAAAGGCCATGTATTCCTTCGGTCTTCCCCAGCCGGATTTCATCATCGGCGACGTGGGAACGACGATCTACCAGGCCAGGCCCGGTGCCGAGCCGGTCGCCATCGCCGAATGGGAAGACGAGATCGCCCGCGACTGGAGCGGCTGCGATGCCATGGCGCTGCACGGGCTGCTGAGCGACCTGACGGACCTGAGACTCCAGGAAGCCGACAAGCAGAACCGCTGCAAACTCAGCTACTACCTGCCGCTGGGCGCGGACACGTCAAGGCTTGCAAAGCGCATCGAAAAGCGCCTGGAGCGTGCGGCCGTACGGACGCGGCTGATCTTCAGCATCGACGAACCCCGGTCGATCGGACTCCTCGATGTCCTCCCGGAACGCGCGTCCAAGCGGCACGCGCTGGAATACCTCATGAAACTGCTCGGTCATGTTCCGGCGAACACGGTTTTCTGCGGCGACAGCGGGAACGACCTGGAGGTACTGGTGAGCGCCATTCCGGGTGTGCTGGTGGCCAACAGCGACCCCACGGTTCAGGAGGCCGCCCAACGCAGCTCTACCGAACGGGGGTTGGCTCACGCGCTTTACGTCGCGCGCGGAGCGTTTCTGGACATGAACGGCAACTATGCCGCGGGGATCCTCGAGGGAATTGCCCATTTCCACCCGAGCACGGTCGAATGGATGACGATTCCCGCCGGCGAGGAGACGGCCTGATGGCCCACATCGGCGTTTTTGGCGAGGTGCTCTTCGACCATTTTCCCGATGGGACGCGGGTCCTCGGGGGCGCACCCTTCAATGTGGCCTGGCATCTCCAGGCCCTGGGTGCCGAACCGCAGCTGATCAGCCGGGTCGGCAGCGACCCGGAGGGTGACGCGGTGCGCGCGGCCATGGCGGAATGGGGGATGGACACGGCCACCCTGGAAACCGATCCGGAGCT
>JAWVZU010000156.1:0-9315 GCA_033722075.1 Lysobacterales bacterium | reverse complement strand
GAGGGGCTGGCCAGCCGGCTGGTGCCCCTGAACCTGGTCCGCGAAGTGCGGGAAGCCAGCGGGGTCATCCGTGATTCCTTTTTCATGGCGGGCCGTGATGCCGGCCTGACCGACGCCTTGATCATGGACCTCGCCCACCTGTTCGGCTGGGACATCGATTTCATCCTCGATATCCGCAGCGGTGACTCATTCCAGGTGATCTACGAAGAAGTGATCCGGGACGGCGAATTCGTACGCACCGGGGACATCCTGGCCGCAACTTTCGTCAACCAGGGACGGAAGGTCCAGGCGATCCGCTTCGAGAGCGACAGCGGCGTCGGCTATTTCACGCCCGATGGCCGAAACATCAAGAAGTCGTTCCTGCGGGCGCCCCTGAACTTTTCCTACGTCAGTTCCAGTTTCAATCCGCGCCGCTTTCATCCCATCCTCAACCGGGTGAAGGCGCACAACGGCATCGACTATCGGGCGCCGTCGGGCACGCCGGTGATGGCAGCCGGCGACGGACGCGTGATCCGCTCCAGCTATGGCAAATACAACGGCCACCACGTGTTCATCGAACACCCGAACGGAATCGTGACCAAGTACCTGCACTTCACCCGCCGGGCCGTAAACAAGGGCGAGAAGGTCTCCCAGGGCGAAGTGATCGGCTACGTGGGCGCGACGGGTCTGGCCACGGCACCTCACCTGCACTACGAGTTCATCGTCAACGGCGTGCATCGCAACCCGGCGACGGTCGATCTTCCCAAGGCCGATCCTCTGCCGGGCGACCAGCTCGCCCTGTTCCAGGAAAAGGCCCGTCCCTACCTTGGCCAACTGGACCGGCTCGCGGCGACCGAGTTGCTCGCCACGGCGGAATGAGCGAGCGGCTGTTTCTCGGGCTGATCTCGGGAACCAGCATGGACGGGGTCGACACGGCCCTGGTTGCGATCGACGGAGACCGGATCGAACTGCGGACCGCGCATTGCTTTGCCTATCCCGATGAGCTGAGAGCCCGCCTCGGGCGGGCCATCGCCGACCCCACCAGCGTCAACGTCATCGATCTCGGCCGCCTGGATGCGGCGGTCGGCGACTTCTTCGGTGAGTGCGCCGTCTCCCTGGCCGACGAGGCCGGCATTTCTCTTGGCGACGTAACGGCGATCGGATCTCACGGCCAGACCATTTATCACGACATCGAGAGTTCACCGGTGATCACCCAGCAGATCGGCGACCCGAACCGGATCGCTGAGGCGACCGGCCGCCCGGTGGTGGCAGACCTGCGGCGGCGAGACACGGCGGCCGGCGGTCAGGGCGCTCCGCTGGCATCGGCCCTGCATGCAGCCGTCCTGCGCGATGATTCCGAGAACCGGGCAGTACTGAATCTTGGGGGAATTGCCAATCTGACGCTGCTGCCGGCTGCGGCTGGTCAGGCTGTCATCGGCTTCGACAGCGGGCCGGCCAGCTGCCTGTTGGACGAGTGGATTCACGAACACCAGGGTCGGCCGATGGACATGGACGGCCGCTGGGCCGTATCGGGTGAGGCCGACGACGACCTGCTGGCGGCGCTGCTTGAGGATCCCTATTTCGAGCTGGCGCCCCCGAAGAGCACCGGGCGCGAACATTTCAATCTCAACTGGTTGCGGCGCTACCCGGTCGACGACCGGGAACCCGAGGACGTTCAGGCGACGCTGCTGAAGCTCACCACCGAAACCGTCGCCCGGGCTCTGGAAGCCTGGTTCCCGACCTGTGATCGACTGTTGGCCTGCGGCGGCGGCACCCACAACCCGGCGCTGATGGACGCCCTCGGCGAACGTCTTCCCGACCTCTCGGTCGAGACTACGGACGACTATGGGCTCGACCCGGACTGGGTGGAGGCGATGCTGTTCGCCTGGCTGGCCGAACGGCGTCTTGCCAATGCGCCGGGCAATCTCCCGGAGGTCACCGGGGCGGCCGGCGAGCGAGTTCTCGGCGCAAGCTACTTCTAGCGTGCTTGCCTAATCCCGGGGATGCTTCACTACCGTTGGATCAAGCGTGGGTTCTTCATGAATCGGGAATTCAGGAAATACTTCGGCTACGCGGGCGGTGAAATCCTCCTGGTCATCGCCGGCATCATCATCGCGCTGCAGATCGACACCTGGTACGAGAACAAGCAGACGCAGGCGAGACTCAACGATTACCTGGTGAATCTCCAGCGGGATATCAATGACGATATCCGACGCCTAGAACAGCTCAAGCTCGAACGGGAGACGGCCATTTTCGGGGCCTCCCTGACCGTGCTTGCCACCGGTGATCCGGAAGCCGGCAACACCGACTGGTATGACGCAGCCTTGACGGCATTCGCCAGCGCTGCATTGGAGACGGCGCAGCGAAGGCTCAGTTTCATCGCCAATTCCGGCACCTACCGGGCTTTGAGCTCCTCCGGTCTCATCAGCGAGATGGCGGATGCCGAGCTCGAATCGATGCTCTACGACTACTACCGGACGGTCGAGCGCATTGCATCCGTCGAACAGGACATGAACAATTCCATTCGCGAACTGTCGCTCCGGTTCGAGACGGAGGTTGGCGAGGGTCTCAGTCCCTACGCTCGCCGCGAGCCGCTTTTCTTGTGGAATGAGAGTTCCGGTTCGTCAGAGGCTGAGCTCGAAACAGGGCGGGCCCGGTATTGGGCGCTGCTCACCGACCCGATCTCCCATTCACTTTTGCGCAATCAACTCAACCAGCCCTTGCTGCAGGAATACGAGCACCTGCTTTCACTGGGCCGGCGGTTGCTTTTTCGCCTGGACAGCCAGGACAAGAGCACAGCCGCTCCGGAAGCGGTCTATTCGGCCGAAAGCCCCATAGGGCACCCGGTCATCATTGAAGCGGGCCGACCCGGATATCATTCCTATGGACTGTTCGATGCGCCCGCCGACGATTTCGATCACTTCGCCACCGTCCACACTCACTTGAAGATCGAAGACGACGCGCTCCACGTGCTTTACCCCGGCGGTGACCCGTGGGCCTACCTCTACCTGCTGCGCAGTCCCATCGGCGCCGTGGTGGAGCGGTTTACCAAGGATTACTCGGTCTATGACCGGATCCGCCTGGAACTGAAGCGCGACCCAGCGACCGAATGCCCCTCCCTGCACCTGGAAATCAAGGACGTTGAAGACGCGGAGAAAGGCGGCCTTAAGAGCGTGAAGTTGGATCTGACGCCGGACTGGGCAACCTACACCTTCGAGCTCACCGAGTTCCCCGATGCCGACCTCACCCGGCTCAACGTCGTGGCCGGGTTTCTTCTCGCATCCGAGCCATGCAGTTTCTCCATTCGCGATGTGCGGTACCTGAGGCCCCTTGAAGAGGCTTCCTAGACAAAAACGCGACCGCCATCCCATCGAAACGGTACACTTCGCCCGATGAGTTTCTGGACCGAATTGAGACGGCGCAATGTCGTGCGCGTGGCGATTGCCTACGTCATCCTGTCGTGGCTGCTGCTGCAGGTCGGTGACCTGCTGTTCGATCTCATGGGGCTGCCGGACTGGGCGCTGCGGATCGTTCTCGGCATCGTGGTCCTCGGATTCATCCCGGCACTGCTGTTCTCCTGGATCTATGAACTGACCCCCGAGGGCCTGAAGCTGGAAAGCGAGGTCGATCGGGAGGCCTCGATTGCGCCCCGCACCGGACGGCGTCTGGATGTGACCATCGTCGTCATGCTGGCCGTCGCGATCGGACTGTTCGGGGCGGATCGGCTCGGCCTGTTCGGCGCCAGCCCGGTGAAGGACACGACTCCGGAACCGGTGGCTGATGCTAAACCGGCAAGCAGGAATGGTGCCGAGATTCCAGAGCCCGCCGAAGACAAGGTCGCGATTGCCGTTCTGCCCTTCGCCAACCTGTCAGGCAGCGACGAGGCCCTTCCCTTCACCAACGGCCTCCACGACGACCTTCTGACGCAGCTCGCCCGCATCGACGGCTTGAAGGTCATCTCGCGCACCTCGGTACTCGAGTACCGGGGTACAACCAAGAACGTGCGAACGATCGGCTCGGAACTCGGCGTAACGCACCTCGTGGAAGGCGGCGTGCAGCGTGACGGGAATCGCGTGCGCATCAATGCCCAGCTCATCGACTCACGGACCGACGAGCACCTCTGGGCGGACACCTTCGATCGAGAGCTGACGGTCGGGAACATCTTTGAGATGCAGAGCGAGATTGCGGGCCAGATCACCAGCGCACTGCACGTGAATCTGGGTGGCGAGAAGCGCCCGGACTTCGAGCGACCCACGGATGACCTCGCGGCCTGGGAAGCCTACATGCAAGGTCGGGCCGAACTCGACGCCAGCGATTACCTGGTCGATACGCTCCGCGAGACGCAGAAGCACTTCGAGGAGGCAATCCGTCTCGACCCCGGCTTTGCCCACGCCCACGCCCGCCTGGCCCTGGCAAAGGACCTCGAGTTCTGGTTCGGCGGTCGCAACACACGCCTGCGCGAGGAGGCCCTGCGGCATGCGCAGCGCGCCTTGGAGCTCGAGCCGGAGCTGCCGGAAGGAAAGCAGGCTCTGGCGGCCGTTTACTACCATGGTTACCTAGACTACGACCGCGCTTTGGATATGCTGGCACAAGCCGAGGAGGCGATGGCGGGTGAGGTCTGGTTCCTGATTACCAAGGCCGCCACCCTTCGCCGCATGGGTCGCTTCGAGGATGCGATCCCGGTATTCGAGGCCGCTCTGGAGCTGAATCCACGCGCCCCCCAGGCCTACACCGATCTCGCGACCAGCTACCAGAGTGTCGGTCGCTTCGATGCCGCTCGAGCGGTTGCGCGGCGCCTGGAAAGCCTGGATCTTCCGACCCACTTTGCCGCGTTTAAGCAGTCCCAGATCGACTGGGAGCAGTACGGCGACGGCACGACGCTGGCGGGCGCGGTCGAGCGCTTCGGTCCAGTCGATCACGACGGCGCCTGGGTGCTGCTCTCGCAGGTAGCGCCGGCGCTCTGGTCGACCGGCGGCAACGCGGCTGTAAATGCCTACCTCGACGCGCTGGAGGTGGCCGGCAAGCGTACGGAACTGTCCATCCCGATCGTGCGCACGCGCTACGCGCCGCCCTCGGAAGCGCTCACCGCGGCCGTCGAGGAGGAACTCGCGGTCCTTCAGGCGCGAGTTATCGGGGGCGATCAGGAGCCGGACCTGCGCCTGCAGATCGCCGAGGCGCTGATCTACCTTCGCCGTGACAAGGAAGCCCGGGACGTGTTGGAGAGCATGATGGCCGATCCCGCTACGGCGCGGGACCGCCTCGAGGGACCGTGGCGGCTCGGCCGCAGCGCCCAGCTCTATATGCGACTCGGCGACCCCGATCGTGCCATCGAGGCGCTAGCCGCTGCCCTCGCACCCCATCCGCGGTTCAGCCTTCGCTCCTACATGGCGCACCCAGGCATGGATGCCCTCGAAGATCATCCCGGCTTCGACGCCCTGGTCGAACGCTACGGCTGGACGCCAGAGGACCGCACCGTGGGCTTGCTGCTCTAGCGGCGTTTTCACGATCTCCACCGACACCCCCTCAAGCAACTGAAACAGCTAAAAAATTAGCTAATTTTGGGCAGAGCGGACTAGCTGACCTCTCCAATCGAGTGGCACAACGGCTACTCGAATCCACTTCCATAAATGACTGCAAAGTTGCGCTGAACAACAGCCGTTCCAGCGGAACTGTCCGATTCCGGCGCGCCGATCACTACGCCGTCTTCGGACAAGGCTATTGATGCGCCAAATGCCCGCTGACCAAGCGTCGCCCGGCTCAGCACCTGTTGCTGAAGGGTTGCCGAATCGAATTCGACGGCTCCGCCGGCACCAGCATCCAAGCCGGGAACACCTGCTGCAATGGTGCGGGCATTGACGGCGACGGAACTACCGAACTCGGCGTTGTTCTCCGCCGGTAAAGTTGGTTCCAGTCGACCCATCTGACTCACTGTCTGAGGATTGTATGCGTAGACTGCACCTCGATCGACGGTGCCGCCATCCCCATCCTCACCTGGGGCACCCACCACGAGCACATTGTCAGAGAGCGCCACGGAACCCCCGAATCCGTCCCCGTCGTTTCCGGAATTGGTGACCGGATTCATCGGGACTATGTCCGTGAAATTGCCACAGATCTGATCAAACACCTGCGCAAGGCCCGGTGCATTGAGCGCACCGGCAGGCTTGCCTCCGGGCGCACCCACGGCCATGCGACAACCCTTCGCGGCCACCGAAGCACCGAAGCGCGCACCGGAATTGCCATTGTCGGGCTTGAGCTTACGCGAGGCCACCATATTTCCGCCCTCATCGATCTCGAAGACATAGGCGGCTCCCGAGTCCATGCCGTCTGCATCACCGGGGGCGCCTACGACCACCCGGGAACCAACCAACGCAACGGAAGCGCCAAACTCATCCCCGTCATTGCCGTTGGTCGGCGTCAGCGAGTCCTTGATTGTCCAGGTACCATCGTTCAGCCGTTCAAAGATGGCGGCCTGGAGGGGGGCAATCGGACCCTTGGCTTTGGAGGGAACTGTCCCGGGAGCACCGATGACGAGCCGATTGCCCTCCAGCGCCAACGCCCCCCCAAAGTTGGTGGCCGTATGCGTGGACGGCACATCAATGACCTGGTCTTCAATCAGCTTGGCACCTTCCAGCCGGTAGACCACCACGCGCCCGGAGTCGGCGCTGCCGACATCGGCATTGGGCAGGCCAACCACAAACAGGTTGCCATCGGTGGCCACCGCGCCACCGAAACGATCCCCTGCTGACAGATCGGCAGGAAGTGGGATACTGCTCGCAGTAGCTGCCTCCCGACCGAACACCACGTAGCTCTCGCCGGCGTACGTGTTGCCGCCTGGTGCTCCGCGTGGTGCACCAATGACAACATCCGCCAGACCATCGCCATTGACATCGCCGGCGCTCGAGACGCTGAAGCCGGAACGGTCGAAGGGGTCGATACCGTCGATGCGGAAACCTCTCGCGCCGAGCGCACCCAGTTCGATCGGGGTACTGTCCGCCTTGCCGAAGACCAGGTAGCTTTCGCCAGCGTCGGTTTTATCTCCGGGATCTGCGGGGTATGCACCGATGATCAGGTCGTCCAGGCCGTCGCCATTTACATCTCCGGCTCCGTCGACACTGTGACCGGAGCGATCTCCCGCGTCGATTCCATCGATGCGGAAACCGCCCGCACCCAGCGCTGCCAGATCGACTGCGGTAGTGTCCGCCTTTCCGAAGACCACATAGCTTTCTCCGTGCTCCAGGTCGCCGCCGCGATCTGCAAGCCATGCTCCAATGACAAGATCGCCGAGTCCATCACCATTCACATCGCCCGCGCCCGCAACGCTGTGGCCAGATCTGTCGTCCGGGTCGATACCGTCTATGCGGAAACCGCTCGCTCCGAGCGCAGCCAGGTTCACATCGGCATTGTCTGCCTTACCGAAAACGACGAAGCTCTCGCCGGCCCTCGAATTGCCGCCGGGATCAGCCTGCGGGGCGCCGATGATCAGATCGTCCAAGCCGTCACCGTTGACATCGCCGGCACCCGAAACACTGCGGCCTGACCAGTCGGTGTTATCGATGCCGACGATACGAAAGCCACCCGTCCCAAGGGCCGAAAGATCCACCGTTGCGGAATCCGCCTTGCCGAACACCACATAACTCTCGCCAGCCTGGGTCACGCCCCCGGGATCGGCGAGATAGGCGCCTATGACAACGTCGTCCAGGCCGTCACCATTGACGTCACCGGCCCCGGAAACACTGAAACCGGCATTGTCTCCCGGATTGCTTCCCCAGATCTCAAAACCGCCCGTCCCAAGAGCGGCAAGATCGACCGCAGTGTTGTTTGCCTTGCCGAACACTACGTAGCCTGCGCCGGCATTGCCTCTGCCGGATGGATCGCGTCGAGGAACCCCGATGATCACGTCATTCAGCCCGTCGCCGTTGACATCTCCCGCGGCCGACACACTGCGCCCGGCATAATCTCCGAAAACGGTTCCTTCGATCAGAAAGCCTCCAGGACCGAGCTGGGACAGGTCGACCGGGTCACCGTTTGCCTTGCCGAAGACCACGTAGCTCGCGCCCTGGGCGAAAGAGCCGTCCGGATCCGCAAAGGGCGAGCCGACAATCAGATCATCCAGCCCGTCCCCATTGACGTCACCTGCTCCGGAAACGGCCTCACCCGCCTGGTCGTTGGGATCGAAACCGTCGATGCGAAAACCGGGCACGGCAGATCCCAACTCGGCCAGATCAACATTCTGAGCCATCGGGGTCATCGGCGCTGCTACAAGTAGTCCACAGGCCAGCCGGATCGAAATCGCGAGTTGTCGCTCACAAGGAATGGCCATACACGCTCCGCAAGAATTCAGTTCCGGACCTAGAATCTCCAAAAATGACGTTAGAGATCAAGAGAAAGGCGATGAAGCCGGCCGCACGTCTGATCATCGTCGCGCCCTGATATGACCAATTTCGGTCAGCAGATGGCTGGTAGGACACCGGTCCGCTCTTGGCCGATATCGGCCAGGCGGGTTGAAAGCGGCTCATGTCCCGCCGGGGGCTTCGCCACCTTTCAGTGCATGAGCTCAACGCTGAGGAGCCACGCCCCTGTGGTAGGATTTTCGGTAGCTACGCCGTCGCGCGGTAGCGCCGAGACGGGTTCGGAAGTTTCGGGTGGATTCAGGGCTCCTCAGGCGTCAGTCAGAGCTTCTGGTTACTTCGGAGAGGGGCGTTGTTCTTCCTATACACTCAGCCTGTAGTATGAAATTTGCCTCACTAGCCTTCGTCACCGCTGCCGTCGTCGTCTCGCCGTGCGTCGCAAGCGCCGCCGACTTTCCGCTGGATCAATTGCCTCCCCACGTCTCGCTCGCGCTGGCCAATGGCGAGCGACCGGACTGGGAGCCCGGCGGCAGCGAATGGTTCGCCTACCTCACCGAACCGGGCGGCAGCCCTCGTGAGCACAGCCTGGTGACCGGCGAGGACCGCGAGATCGGTGCGAGCCTGACCGGCGTCTGGCGCCTTGCCTACCTCCGTGACCGCAACTTCCTGGCGACCATCGGGCCCGATCGCGGCAACGCCTCGATCCACGTGATCGACGCGAGCGGGACCATTCCACCCACCGACCTCGGCGAGATCGCGCACGAGGGCGTGGCCGTGGCACGCAACTCGAACAACATTGCCTGGACCACCGGCCACGAGATCTTGGTCGGCACGATTGCCTACGACGCCAATGGGGTTCCCTTTCTGGAGGGGAAGACCAAGATCCTGGACGGTACCCAGCTCCCGTTCTACCCGACGGGAGACGGCACGAACTACGGGGCTCAGAACGGGGACATCGAGCCCCAGAACTTCCGGCCACCGCTGGAGG
>JAWVZU010000155.1:0-9354 GCA_033722075.1 Lysobacterales bacterium | reverse complement strand
GCTCAATGCCAGGCCGATTACGATGATCGTTCGCTTGCGCATAGCAGTCTCTCCTTTCTGCTGATTCGTTCTACGGTGAGTCTCAGCCTACGGTCTTTGCCTGCAAGTTTGCTGTCCGGTGATGTAAACCTGTGTAAAACTTTTTGCCCGGAAAGTGGCTGATGGGGAAGATGAAATCATGACCGGACTGCTGCTGATCGATGACGACGTCCAGTTCTGCGAACTCCTGAGCGAATATCTGCAGGGCCAGGGCTTCGACGTGACGGCCGAGCACGATGGCAACGCCGGTCTGGATTCGGCCCTGGCCGGCGACTTCGATCTCGCGATCCTGGACATCATGCTCCCGGGTCGTGATGGCATCGAAGTGCTCAAGTCGCTCCGCCGACAGAGCCGACTTCCGGTGCTGATGCTCACGGCCCGGGGAGACGACGTGGACCGGATCGTGGGCCTGGAACTGGGTGCCGACGACTACCTGCCGAAACCGTGCAATCCGCGCGAAGTCGTTGCGCGAATTCGCGCCATCCTGCGTCGTGCTGCGGAGGCGCAGGCGTCAACACCGGCAGTGCTGGAAGTGGCCGGCATACGGGTGGATCCGGGCGGGCGCACGGCGTCGGCCGACGGTAACCCGCTTGCCTTGACCAGCACCGAGTTCGCAATCCTCGAGTTGCTGATGCGCAGTGCCGGGCGGGTGGTCACCAAGGAAGACATTTCCCGCAAGGGTCTGGGCCGGGAACTCGGTCGCTATGACCGGGCAGTTGACATGCACATCTCCAACATCCGGCGCAAGCTCGGGCAGTTTCCGGACGGTCGCGACCGGATCGAGACGGTTCGGGGGATCGGTTATCAGCTCATTTCTCCGAGTTCATGAGCCGCCTGTTTCTCAAGATCTTCGTCTCTTTCTGGCTCGCGATCACGCTCATGGTCGGGGCGACCGTCTGGTTGAACCTGTGGGTTCTGGAGAACTATGGATCGACGGAAGTGCCGGCCGAAGTTCGAGACCGGCTGCAGGACATCGTCGAGCGGGCTGCAGCGAGCATTGACCAGTTCGGCATCCGGCGCATGCCGAGGGGGCCGGCCCGCCGAATGTTGCATGTGATCGATGAGCAGGGACGGGACCTGAATCCCCGGCCGCTGCCGCCACACCTGGAAGACATTGCGGTGCTCGGCGAGCCGCCCAATCGCGCCAGCGGACCCGACTACAGCGCGGTGACCGTTGCCGATCCACGAGGGCGCCTTTACCGGGTGGTGGGCGTGGTTCGGATGCCGCCCCAGCTGCTCGCGGCGGGGCGGCGGGGCGCCTTGCTGCGCCTGGCCGTGGCCGCGGTGGTCAGCGCGCTGGTCTGCTGGCTGCTGGCCGTCTACCTGACCCGGCCGGTGAGAAGGCTGCGCTGGGCCACCGTCGGACTGGCGGAAGGCGACCTTGGCCGTCGGGTGGGTGGCGATTACGCGCGCGACGAAATCGGTGATCTTGCCCGCGACTTCGATCGCATGGCGGATCGGCTGCAGCGCTCCCGGACCGCTCAGCAGCAGCTGCTCCGTGACGTTTCACATGAGTTGCGCTCCCCCCTGGCCCGCATGCAGGTCGCCCTGGAGCTGGCCCGTGAGAAGGTCGGTGCCCTGGCCGCTGGAGAACTGGATCGCATCGAAGAGGAAGCCGAGCGGCTCAACCAGCTCATCGGCGACGTCATGTTGCTCTCCCGGGGGCTGGCCGACGATGCGCCCGTGAAGCGCAGCTCGGCCGATCTTGCCGCGCTGGTCAAGCAGGTCGTCGAAGATGCCGCGTACGAGGGTCGACCGGGTGGGAAATCGGTGCGCTATGCGGGGCCCGAGGCGCTCTCGGTCGAGATGGACCGGGGGCTGATCAAGCGCGCAATCGAGAATGTGGTCAGGAATGCCCTGCGTTTTACGCCGGACGGCGCAGAGGTCGAGGTCGAACTGTCAAGCGACGACGCGCTGGCGGAACTGGTCGTGAGGGATACGGGACCCGGCGTGCCGGAGGAAGAGCTGCAGCGGATCTTTCTTCCGTTTCACCGCGTCGATCGCTCGCGCAGTCCAGGGGGTCACGGGATCGGGTTGGCCATTGCGGCCGCCGCGGTGGACGTCCACGACGGCGCCATGGAAGCCCGAAACCGCAAGGGCGCCGGGCTCGAAGTGCGGATCAGTCTCCCGCTGGAGCGCTGAATTCAGCCGCCGCCGTTCTCGGCGCGAATCCGCGAGGTGGTCGACTGCTGACGTCGCAGCTCGTCCTGGGTGGCGCGTTCTTCCGCTGCGATCTGGGCCCGGGTCCGGCAGACCTTCTCGACCCGGTTGGAGCCGATCGGCTTCTCACGGGTGCAGACCAAGTCCTGGGAGCGGTCTTCGTCCTTGTAGTTATGGGCGGTCGTGTTGAGCGGCACCGGAGTACAGGCTCCGATGGACAGCATGAGTAAAGCGGTCCCGAAAATGGCGGTCATACGTTGCATTTCTTTCTCCATTGCCTTGAGTTCCGGGACATTCATTACGGCTCCCGATCCAACCGACCGCGAAGCTTACACGCTGCAGCGGAAGGATGAAAGTGTTCGTACGTCGGTTTTCGTGAAAATCCCGTAACAAGGTCCAAAAGTCACGGGTAGGCGCAAGAAGTGCAACAGGGCGGCGGCGATCGTCATCCCCGGGATGCGCGCTTGCGCTCGTGTTCCTTGAGGTGCTTCTTGCGGATCCTCAGTGCGACCGGGGTGACCTCGACCAGTTCATCGTCGTCGATGAACTCGAGTGCCTGCTCCAGCGTCATGGTTTGCGACGGGGTCAGGAGCACGTTGTCGTCCTTGCCCGCCGCGCGAATGTTGGTGAGCTGCTTGGCCTTCAGCGGATTGACCGTCAAGTCGTTGCTGCGCGAGTGAATGCCGATGACCTGGCCCTCGTACACCTCGGAGCCGGCCGCGATCAGCATCCGTCCCCGCTCCTGGAGGTTGTACAGCGCGTAGGGCAGCGCCTTTCCGGTCCCATTGGAGATGAGGACGCCATTGCTGCGCGATCCCAGGGGTTCATCGATCTGCGGGCCATAACGGTCGAAGACGTGGTGCATCAGGCCGGTGCCCGCAGTGATGGTCCGAAACTCGGACTGGAAGCCGATCAGGCCACGGGCCGGGATGCTGAACTCCAGGCGGACCCGGCCCTTGCCGTCGGGGACCATGTTGGTGAGCTCGGCGCGTCGTTCACCCAGCTTCTCCATGACCGCCCCCTGGTATTGGTCCTCGAGATCCACCACCAGCTGCTCGAAGGGTTCGTGGGGCACGCCGTCGATGTCCTTGACGACGACTTCCGGGCGTGACACGGCCACTTCGTAACCCTCCCGGCGCATCGTTTCGATCAGCACCGACAGGTGCAGTTCGCCCCGGCCGGACACCTTGAGCTTTTCCGGGTCTTCCGTCTCGTCGATCCGCAGGGCGACGTTGTGGCTCGCTTCCCGTTCGAGGCGTTCCCGAATCTGCCGCGAGGTCAGGTATTTCCCCTCGCGGCCCGCAAACGGCGAGTTGTTGACGCAGAAGTTCATGCTGATCGTCGGTTCGTCCACGGTCAGCGCCGGCAGCGCCTCGGGCTGGTCACGGTCACAGATCGTTTCCGAAATGCCCAGGTCGTCGATCCCCGTCACGGCGATGATGTCGCCTGCCTCGGCCTCGGGAACTTCCTCCCGTTGCAGGCCGCGGAAACCGAGCACCTGGAGCACCTTTCCGTTGCGCGGCTCTGAGTCCTGATGGATGACGCAGATGCGCTGGTTGGGGCGGACGGTACCCCGCTTGATCCGCCCGATTCCGATCACGCCGACATAGCTCGAGTAATCCAGCGAGGAGACGCGCATCTGGAAGGGTCCGGAGGGGTCTACATCGGGCGGCGGCACCTCGTCGACGATGACCTGGAACAGGGGTTGCATGTCGCTGCCCGGTTGGTCCACGTCCAGCGTCGCCGTGCCCTGGATGGCAGAAGTGTAGACGGTGGTGAAATCCAGCTGTTCGTCGGTTGCGCCGAGGCGGTCGAACAATTCGAAGGTCTGGTCCTGGACCCAGTGGGGCCGCGCGCCCTCCCGGTCGATCTTGTTGATGACCACAATGGGTTTCAGCCCGAGTTCGAAGGCCTTCTGGGTCACGAAGCGGGTCTGGGGCATCGGGCCGTCGACCGCATCGACCAGCAGCAGCACCGAGTCGACCATGGACAGCACCCGTTCGACTTCGCCACCGAAGTCTGCGTGGCCCGGCGGGTCGACGATGTTGATCCGGGTCCCGTTCCAGTCGATGGCGGTGTTCTTGGAGAGGATCGTGATGCCTCGTTCCCGCTCCAGCTCGTTGGAATCCATGACCCGTTCCGGCATGTCGGAACGCGCGTCCAGCGTACCCGACTGGCGCAGCAGGCAGTCCACGAGGGTGGTTTTCCCGTGGTCGACGTGAGCGATGATTGCAATGTTGCGCAGGGGGCGGCTCATGGATGATCTAGCTGTCTCGTGGTGGGAAGCGGGGTTGCCGGACAACCTCCAAGTGGGGTTGCACTGCTGGTTCTCAAGGTCCGGTATGATGCGCCGCTATGAAACTGTCGCAGATTGCTTGGGACGATTGGCAGGCCGACGACCTGGCCACGCTCGTATTCATCATACACGCCGGCCGAATCCTGCTGATTCGCAAGAAACGCGGACTGGGTGCCGGCAAGATCAACGGACCCGGAGGCAAGCTGGATCCCGGCGAGACGCCGGAAGCCTGTGCAATCCGCGAGTGCGAGGAGGAGATCGGCGTGACGCCCGTCGACCTGGAATACTGCGGGGAGAACCTGTTCCAGTTCACCGACGGTTACGGGATCCATGTCCACGTCTACCGGGCCTTCGAATTCCTCGGCGAGCCGCACGAAACCGACGAGGCAATCCCCATGTGGTACGCCCTCGATGCGATTCCCTATGACGAGATGTGGGCAGACGACGAATTGTGGGTCCCGGCCGTCCTCTCGGGCCAGACTTTCGTCGGCCGGTGGATCTTCGACGGTGACGACTACCTGGAATACGAATTGGACATCGATCATTAGCCTCCCGTCGGGGCTTGACGGATGATCAAAACCCGCGCGGGGGCTCTTCCCGCTGCAGCCAGTTGTCGGCCGGGTAGTCGGCGGTGCCCTCGATGAGATGCAACGTATAGGCATGGCGTGATCGCGAAGACATGTTGATGCCGCTCTGGTGGGGCAGAAGACCGTGCAGGATGACGAGCGTCCCGGCCGGAACCTGCAGCGGCGTCAGCAGCACTTCGGGCAGGGGTCCCTCGTCTACCGTGACGAACTCCGCCCCGCCGTCGTCATCGCGAACGAAGCGGGTCTTCAGGCCGGCCTTGTGGCCTCCGGGCATGACCCACAGGCATCCGTTCTCGGCGCTTGCATCCTCCAGGGCAAACCAGAGCCCGATGACCGAAACCGGATCGGTGTAGAGAAAGGTGGCATCCTGGTGGAAGTTGACTTCGCCGCCGATCCTCGGCTGCTTGAAGACGTACATGGACTGGATCAGCCGCGGGTCCTGGTAACCCAGTTCCGAGGCCAGTTCGGCGATCTTCGGCGCGCGGGAGAATTCATCGAAGACCGGGTCCAGGTCATGCAGAGCATGGCCGATCTTGTTGACCGACAGCGCCTTGTCCTGCTTGAGTTCACCGGACGGAGCAAAGGCACCCTGCTCGAGAAAGAAACGGATCTTGTCGCCGGACTCCATGAAATAGCGGTCCTGGGTCCCGCGCGTACGGCTACTGGTAAAAACGGAGCGGACGGAATAGGGGTCGAAGTCGTCGATCAGTTCTTCGGCTCTCTTGCGCAGCCGCGCGCAATCGTCCTGCGAGATGAAATCGCGCAGTATGACGAAACCCTTGTCATCCAGTTTTTCGCGAATCGAAGCTGTTTCCGCCATCGCCAACGCACCAACCCTTTCGCTGGCCCCTAATGATAGCGCTTTCACGCCGCGTAGGCAGGCACCGACATTCCCGTTCGCCGAGCGTGGTCAACCGGGCCGCAGGTCGCCCGCAGCCCCAACATTTTTCACCGTATCGAATGACCGCCTGTTCGGCGAGGCACTTTCTGCGTACGCTCTGGAGTGCGAGAGACGGATAAGGTGAACCCGATGGCAATGGACGAGAGCGAATCCGGCCGGCTGCAGTCGCTCTACGACCGGCACGTGATGCCGCGCCTGGTCAACCTGGCTTGCAGCAGTCCCGCCATCGAATCCCGGCGCCGTCGGGTGATTCCCGAAGCGGAGGGGATCGTGGTCGAGATCGGCTTCGGGAGCGGTCTGAACCTGGCCCACTACGACCGCGCCCGCGTCGAAAAGGTGATCGGCGTCGATCCCGTCGCGGAGATGACCGAATTGGGCCGGCGACGCCTGGAAGAGTATGAGCTTCCCATCGAAGTCATCTCGGCCGGTGCGGAAGACATGCCCCTGGAATCGAACAGCGCCGACACCGTAATCCTGGCTTTTACCGGCTGCACCATTCCCGAAATCGACGCTGCGATGGCGGAGATGGCCCGGGTGATCAAGCCGGACGGGCGCCTGCTGTTTGCCGAGCATGGCCTGGCGCCGGACGAAGGTGTTGCCCGCTGGCAGCACCGGCTGAATGACCTCTGGAAGCGCTTTTCCGGTGGTTGCAACCTGAACCGCGATGTGCCCGGGCTGCTTCGCAGTGCGGGCTTCGAGATCGTCCGCCGGGACAGTAGCTATCTCAGCTGGACGCCCCGGTTTCTCGGCTACGTGACCACCGGGGAAGCGCGCCTGGGCTGATCGCGCGCCTGTCACGCGTTAGACTAGTCTGGATGTTGCACAAGTTACGCGCGCGTCGGAGCCAAGTAGCCAGGCAGGTCAATGAGTTGGAAGTTATCTAGACGAGCGATAGAGGGTTACCGTTTGGGCGCTGTCGGTTTTCCGCCCAATCTCGAGGGTCATCTCGCCCGATCCCCCTCCAGCCATAGCTACGGCTATGCCTGTTCGGGCGATCGAACAAGCTGCCTCCCCGAGCTAGGCCGCAATTCCCGACAACTCATGCAACATCCAGACTAGCGGAATTGGGGATTGTCATGGGAGCGGGCATGGAAATCGTGGCGGAGCAGGAAATCGACGGATTCGACCATGCGGTTTCCGCCGAGGCACTGGGTTCGGCCGACCTGGGCCAGCTTGCGGAGATTTGCCGATCGCTGAACGTACGGCCACTGACCGACTTCCAGGCCGCAGCCCCTGACACCTGGTTCGATCCAGGAGACGGGCTCGAGACCGTGGACATGCTTCTCCATCACCTCGGCAAGAAGGCCAGCGCCATCGACAACTGCAAGGCGATCGTGGCCGACCTGGAGGAATTCCGCGACGTGCTCCAGCGCCTCGAGGCCGAGGGCATCGGCTGGTACCTCGCCCGCACTTCCGACTAACCGCCGCTGTCGTCCAGCATCTGCTGCAGCTGCTGACGTTGCTGCTCCGGGAGGTGTGCGGCGGCGAGAAACGTAGCAGCCCCTTCGGGATCGTGGCGGATGAGCTGATGGAAGCGCGACTGGATGGCCTGGATGCGGCCCTGTTCGCTGGAAATTGCCTCCACCAGGCGATCGAAGCGATCGGGATCCACATAACCCGTGCCCAGAATCGACTGGATGGCGGCATCCCGTGAGCGGCCGGCTTCGAGTCCCATGACCCAGTCGACGGCACCGGCCGGGTCGTACTGGTGCCAGCTGCCGGCGACGCTCTGGAACAGTGACGCGTCCTCGTCCACGCTGCCGTCGCCAAGCCAGCGAGCTGCTGCGGCCGGATCGAAGGAGGCCCACTGCTGGGCGATCGCCTGCCGGGCCTGCTGGTAGTGATCCGGTGACTCGATGGCCTCGATCAGGCGCAGGGCATTGCGAGGATCCTCGCGGGCCAGGTGACCGGCGATCGTGCCCATCCACTGCCCGAAACCCGCTTCGCCGGCATATTGCTCGACCCATTCCGCGGCAGCGTACGGGTTGGTCTGCGAGAAGCTCTCGACGATCGCCCCGATCCAGCGTTCCCGGGCCGGTCCGCGGATTGCCGACGTGTAGGCCATGGCGGCGTCCAGGTCCATACGGGCGATCTGGTAGGCGATGCCCGGCAGCAGGTTGGCCTGGGTCCGGCTGGACTGCTGGAGGATCCAGTCCAATGCCGCCTCCGGATCCTGCTGGGCCCAGGCGTGGCCGATCTGGTTCAGGGCCTGCTCCCGGGCCTGACCCGGAGGCAGGTCCCGGACGTAGGCTGCCGCCACCAGCGGGTCGTTGAAGGCGATGTTGGAAAGCACATTGGCCAGGATCTGGGCCTGCCAGGGCGATGGGTCCATGTCCGTGACGATGGCCAGCGCCTGCTCGGGGCTTTGCTGCGCCAGGTTGGTCACCACGCTCTGCCAGAGCTGGCCCTTGCGCCCCTCGACCTGTTCGGCCCAGGCCAGGGCCTCCAGCGGGGCCTGCGCGGCATAGTGATAGAGCAGCAGATGCCCGTGCTGGCGCGCGATCAGCGGGTCCTTGAGCGCTGCCATCGCTTCAGCGGCGGCGCGCGGATCGTTCTCGGCCCAGCCGCCGAAGACCTGGCCCAGCGCCATCCGCCGCAGCGCCGGATTCTCCAGCCCGTTGGCGATCTGCAGCGCTTCGGCCGTGTCATGGCGGGACAGTTGGGAGAACACGTTGCTGATGACCATGCGCTGTTCGTTCTGCGTGGAAACGAGGTCCAGAAGATCCAGTGCCGCCGTGGGATCCTGCATGGCAACGCTGCTGAAGATGTTCATCCGGAAATTGCGCCGGCTGTTGCCGTTGGTAATTCCCGTGGAGTGCTCGAGCGCCGCGCGTGCATCCATGCGCCCCCAGATCGACGCGATCTGGGCCAGGGTCTGGGTCCGGAGACCGTGATCCGTGATCTGCAACGCCTTGTCGAAGGCGCTCGCGGGATTGGTCCTCGCCAGGGCCACCAGCTCGGGCATGGGCTGGAATCGATTGCCGTTTCCCTGGAGTCGAGCGGAGACGCGGGCCAGGGTCTCCGGATCGTCGGAATAGGCCTGGGTGATGGCGTTGGTGGCAATCTGTCGGTCCCGCCCCGGCGGCAGGTCGTCGAGCCGGTCCAGCGCGCCCTCGAGGTCGTACTTGGCCCAGCCGTTGAAGATGGAATAGATCGCGGCGTGCCGTTCCCGGATATCGACCTGGTCCAGGAAAGCAAGTACGCCCTGCGGATCGAGTTCGGCCAGGCGCAGGAACAGGATGCCCATGGCCGCCTGGCGATCGCTGCGATCGCCGATCAGCTGGGCATCGCGGATGTGCTGCCGAACCTCTTCGGCATCTGCCTCCGACAGCAGGGCATAGAGTGCGGCCGTCTGTTCGAAGTCGCTGGGG
>JAWVZU010000154.1:0-9493 GCA_033722075.1 Lysobacterales bacterium | reverse complement strand
GGCATGGCTGGAGGCCAATGATAAGCGACTGGTCGGGTCGGAATGTAGCGCGGATCAACGGGCCGTCCGCGGCAACTCGCAACGGATCGTCTACACTGTACTCATTCCTAGGGGTGAATCGGTGCGCCAATGATCAGGGTTGCTGTACACACCGTCTTGTTGCTGATGACCGCTGCTGCAGGCGCTCAGCCCTTCGATATTGCCGACGTAACGCCACCACCGGAGGCATCCGCGCAGTTCGGTGCATCCATCGACGGGGCCGGTGGGCTGGTTGCCGTGGGCGACCCCGGGGCGGAAAGGGTGTTCGTTTTCCGGCGGGAAGGCAGTCGGCTGGTGCTCGATGGACAGGTCTTGCCAGACCGGCTCAGCCCCGCAACCGGTTTCGGAGCCGTGATCAACCTGAACCTGAGCCGCACTCGGATATTCGAAGGCGGGGGGCATTACACGCTGGCCGTGGGAGCACCGGACGTCGACTCGTTCGAGATTTTCATCCGCTGCCAGAACGGCCAGCTCCCGGACCAGACCTTTCCTCCGCGTCCGGGAACGGACGACCCGGGTTTCTTTGCGCCCAGGCCCTGCCGTGAAAGCGGCTGGGCCAGTTTCGATGCCCTGATTCCCGGCAGCCTCAGCTTCAGTGCCGGAGACACGGGCATCGGCACCGGCATCCAGTTCGAGAACGACACAATCTATGTCGGTGCGCCCCGCGGACTGCGCGAAGACGAGTTGGAAGAGCCCTATCCCGATGGCGTGGTCATCATCCTGGACTACTATCGGCTTGCTGCGCTGGGCACCATGGAACTCTCCCAATCAACCGCAGGCACCTTCCTGACGCCGCCGGCGGGCGTTACCGGGAAAGGCGCGACGTCGGCCGACTTCGGCGCAGCGGTCTCGGTGAACAACGGCAAGCTGAGTGTCGGGGCGCCAAGCGCCAACCTCGCTGCCGGCCTGGTCGGGCTCTATCAGCAGATTGCTTCCAACCTCGAGGATCCGCTGAATGTTCAAACGGTGTCGACGACTGAGGGGCCGGCGGCTTTTTCGGAGTTCGGGGCGTCGGTTTCGCTGGACAGTTCCCTGACCGTTGCGGTGGGTTCGCCGGGCATCGACCAGGGGGCAGTGACCTTGCTTCAATTCGATGATCCGAATGCCTCGCTGGCACTGGACGTACCTGCGGATGCCTCGAACTTCGGGACTTCCGTAAAACTGGCCGGGAATCTCGCCATCATCGGCGCGCTGGCGGGCGGCAAGCCGACGGCCATACTCCGCACCGTGTTCGGTGGAGGCAAGGGCGTGGAAACGCGGCTCAACGGCGACCAGGTTGCCAGCGCAAACCGGCAGATCTTTTCGGCAGCCGATTCCGGAGCCGGGACGGTCCAGGCGGCACTGGACAGTGAGGTCCTGTTCGCGAACGGTTTGGAAATAAGCCCCTGATTGCCGCCGTGGTCGAGGCTTGCGAAGATGGTTGCCAGCTAATTACTGGCACTTGTAGCTCTTGATGTGTTCGTGCCCGGTGTGGTTCCTGCAAAAGTCGTTATTGCACTCTTGAGCGCAAAGCTTTGACGCGTCCGATGGGGTCGGGACCTTGCCCAATGTGTAATCACGGGACGGGTGGCCTTCTGGGTCGCAATGGCAAGTGACCGTAATGTCGTCGTGTAGCGGATCTGGGGGATCTCCCGGGCAAGCCTCGTTCTTCGATACGAGTTTGTTTCCTTGCACCTCAATTACGAGTACTCGGCCATGACCGCCCGGATTCCAATCGGGATTGCTCATAGATATGCTGCATCCATGATCGGCGGGCATTCGCAATTCAATTTCACCGCCGTCGTCATTTGCGCCAAACGCATAAATTCCATCATTCATAGTCTTGAGTTCTTCGTCACTCAGGGTCATGGTGAAATAACCACTGTTGTCATTCCACGTGTTCAGTATTTTCTTAGCCAAAGGATCACCACCGACCACTACCCAATTTTGGGCCAGCGCGATTGGCGAGGCAAAAAGGAATACTGCTGCGACGACCACTTTCGGAAATACATTCACTGGAACGCCTCCTTGTTCGGTCAGATGACCATGTGAGTGCTGGGAGCAACTGGCAAGGTTGGATGTTAGGTGGCGGGTCTACGGAGTGCAAACACGGGCCCCAGATAAGAAAAAGGGCCTACGCTTTCACGTAAGCCCTTGATAATGTTGGCGTCCCGTAGGGGAGTCGAACCCCTGTTGCCGCCGTGAAAGGGCGGAGTCCTAGGCCTCTAGACGAACGGGACGGAAACCTGTTCTTCTTATTACCGTTCTTGTTGTTATTCGGTGACCTGCTTGCCTAGGTAGCAGGTAGGGTTCTTATTATCCTGGTGGAGCCAGGCGGGATCGAACCGCCGACCTCAACACTGCCAGTGTTGCGCTCTCCCAGCTGAGCTATGGCCCCACGAGCGAGCGCGCAAGTTTATGGAGACGAGGCCATGCTGTCAAGCCGGCGCGGGGCGAGGGTTTCAGCTGGTTTTTTCCGCCTCTTCGGCCAGCGCGGCGGAGAGTTTCTTGCGCAGGGAACCGACGGTCCGGCCGATCACCTCGTCACGTTCCTTCATTGCCAGGAAGTCGTTGGTGATGTTCAGCGCGGCCAGGACGGCGATCTTCTCCAGCCCGACCATGTTCGAGCCTTCCTTGAGCGTCCTCATCTGGCCGTCCAGGTAATCGGCGGCGTCGAGCAGCTGGCGGCGTTCTTCGGGCTCGCAGGCAAACTTGTATTCGCGGTCGAGGATCTTGACCGTCACCCCCTGCTTGCTGCTCATGCGCCCTGCTCCAGGGTCTTGAGCCGACTGATCATGGCTTCCACCCGGGAGCGGGCCTGTTCATTCTTGGCCACCAGGTTGGCTCGCTCGGACACCAGCTGTTCCTGGCTGACCCTGAGCGACTTGTTCTCCTCCTCGAGCCGCTGGCACTTGTCCAAAAGCTGATCGACCTGCTGTTCGAGCTCGGTGATTTCTTCGTAGGTGGGGGCTACTTCGCTCATCGGCCGCCTCTTCAACCTCAATCTCGAAGGTTACCGTATTATACGGATTTTTATGGGATTTCCACGCACAAGTTTTAAACTGCTTCAAGTGGCTGTCAATTCCCCCCGCGAGACCGCGTGCTACAACTGTTAAAATCGTCCGCCGTCACCTGCCCGCAAGGCCATCCATGAGCGAGCGACCCGACTATAGCCAACTCGACGATCTGCTGAAACGCAACGACTCCGGGATGAACGCCGCAGAACTGCACGGCAGCCTCTGCGCCCACTTCGCGGTGGCCCGATCGCCGGCGGTGGCCCAGTGGCTTCATGATGCGTTCGGCGTCGAGGTCGAGACCGAGTTCCTCGACCAGGAAACGCGCACCGCACTCGGAGAGCTGTTCGAGTGGACCGGCGATGCCCTGGCCGATCCGCAGCTGTCCTTCCGCCTCTATCTGCCGGACGACAACGAGCCGCTGGAACGTCGAACCCGCGCCCTGGCCGGCTGGTCTACCGGGTTCCTCGGCGTGCTGGGAACGGCCGGTGCACAGAACCTGGAACGACTGCCCGGCGAGGCAGGCGAATTCGTGCGGGACCTGACGGAAATCGCCCGCGCGGATTTCGATATCGACGACCCGGACGAGATCGAAGAGAATGCCTTCTTCGAACTGGTCGAGTATGCCCGGGTGGGCACGCTCATCGTACTGGAGGCCTTTCGCGGCCCCGACGAAGACGACTCCTTGCACTAGCCATCACCTCTTAGATGAAAACCGAAGAATTCGCCCGCCGGCGCCGCCAGCTGATGAAGATGGCCGGCGACGGAACCATCCTGATCCTCAACTCCGCCCCGGTGCGCCTGCGCAACCGGGACACGCCCTACCCCTATCGCCAGGACAGCGACTTCTTCTACCTGACCGGCTTTCCGGAACCGGAGGCCGTGCTGGTGATGCTGCCGGGCCGCGAACAGGGCGAACAGATCCTGTTCTGCCGCGAGCGCGAACCGGAGGCGGAGCGCTGGGACGGCGCGCGCGCGGGGCTGGAAGGCGCCCGCGAGACCTACGGCATGGACGACGCGTTTCCCATCACCGACATCGATGAGATCCTTCCCGGCCTCATCGAAGGCCGGAACCGGGTCTACTACACCATCGGGCGGGACAAGGAATTCGACCAGCGGATCATGAACTGGGCGGCCAGCGTCGGAAAGAACAAGCGACCGGGAGCGCGCGCGCCGGGCGAGTTCGTCTCCCTCACCCACTACCTGCACGACCTGCGCCTGTTCAAGAACCGACCCGAGGTCTCCGCCCTGTCCAAGGCGGCGCGCCTGGCCGCGAAGGCCCATCGGCGGGCCATGGCCCACTGCCGACCCGGAATGTACGAGTTCGAGCTGGCCGCCGAAATCCTCCACGAGTTTCTCGCCGCCAACGCCGTAGCCTCCTATGAGCCCATCGTGGGCGGGGGCGCGAATGCCTGCGTGCTGCACTACATCACCAACCAGGACCGCCTGAAGGACGGCGACCTGGTGCTGATCGATGCCGGTGCGGAACTCAACTGCTATGCATCCGACGTCACCCGGACCTTTCCGGTCAACGGCAAATTCAGCCCGCGCCAGAAGGATCTCTATGAGGTGGTGCTGGAGGCGCAGGAAGCGGCCATCGACGCGGTGGCCCCGGGGCGTTCCTGGCGCGATCCGCACGATGCCGCAGTCGGCCGGATCACCCGCGGACTGGTCGACCTGGGCCTGCTGACCGGTGATCCCGATGCGCTGATCGAGGACGAGGCCTTCAAGCGCTTCTACCCGCACAAGACCGGGCACTGGATCGGCCTGGACGTGCACGACGTCGGCGAGTACCAGATCGATGGTCACTCGCGAGAACTGGAGACGGGCATGGTGTTCACCATCGAGCCGGGCGTCTACCTGCCGCCGGACGACGAGGAACTGGACGAGGCCTGGCGCGGCATCGGGATTCGCATCGAGGACGACGTGGCGGTGACCAGGGACGGCTGCCGGGTGCTGTCGAAGGATGCTCCCAAGACCGTCGCCGCCATCGAGGAGTGCATGCGCCAGTGAAGGGTCATTTTGATATCGCGATCATCGGGGGCGGACTGGTCGGCGCATCACTTGCCTGCGCTTTCTCCGGCCGCGGGCTGGACATCCTGATGATCGAAGCCCATCCGCTGCGGGAACCGGGCCAGCCCAGCTACGACGATCGCACCCTGGCGCTGGCGGATGCGTCCTGCCGCATCCTCGACGAGATCGGGCTCTGGCCGGGCGTCAAGAGCGGCGTGACTCCCATCCGGGAAGTCCACGTCAGCGCCATGGGCCGCTTCGGCACGGCTCGCATCCGGGCGGAAGATTTCAACCTGCCGGCGCTGGGCCACGTGGTCGAAGGCCGGGTGATCGGCCAGGCCGTGGTCGAGCGGCTCAAGCACACGCGCGACATCACGATGCTTGCCCCCGCGAAACTGGAGGGCTTCGAGGCCGGCGACGAGCAGGTCGACCTGAGCATCAGCGTGGATGACCAGAAGGAATCCGTCACCGCATCGGTTCTGGTCGGCGCGGATGGTGCGGACTCGTTCGTTCGCCAGAGTCTCGGTCTGGAAGTGCTGGAGCGCGACTACCGCCAGACCGCGGTCATCGCCAACGTGACGCCGGAGGGGGATCATGCCGGCCGGGCCCTGGAACGGCTCACGCCCACCGGACCGATGGCCCTCCTGCCCCACCAGGGCAGCCGGGTCGGATCGGTCTGGGTCACGGAAACGGCGCATGCCGAGGACCTGCTGGACGCTTCCGACGAGGCGTTTCTGGAAGCCCTGCAAGAACGCTGCGGCTACCGGCTGGGCCGCCTCACGAAGCTCGGCAAGCGGGCCAGCTATCCCCTGCGCCTGGTGTATTGCCCGGAGGCAGTTGCGGGTCGCTGCGTTCTCATCGGCAACGCGGCTCACACGATTCACCCGGTCGGCGCGCAGGGCTTCAATCTCGGCCTGCGCGACGTGGCCAACCTGGTCGACGTCCTGGCCGGCCAGGGGTTCGAGGCCGCGGCAGTGCCGGAACGGCTGGTGGGTTACCAGGCCCGGCGACGGCGCGATCAGTCGCGCATCGTCGGATTCACCGACACGCTGATCGACGCCTTCGCCATTCGCTCGCCGCTGGTGGCCGGCCTGTCCTCCGCGGCGATGATCGCGCTGGATCGCATCCCGCCGCTGAAGGCCGCCTTCGCACGCCGGACCATGGGCTATGGTGATCCGCTGCCGAGCCTGGCGGAGCCCAGCGAGGCGTGAGCCGCTTCGACTTCATCCTCGTCGGCGGCGGCATGGCCGGGGCGGCGGCCGCTCTGGCCCTGGATCGTGCGGACTTCCGGGTGGCCGTGCTGGATCCCAACCCGCCGGAACCGATCGGAGCGGACGATCCCTACGACCTCCGCGTCTCCACGCTAAACCCGGCATCGGTGCGGATTCTGCAGGCGTTGGGCGCCTGGTCCGGGATCTCGTCGGTCCGGGCCTGCGCCTTTTCCCGGATGCAGGTCTGGGATGACGATCCCGCCGAGCCGCTGGTGTTCGATCGTCCCCCGGCCCCTTTCCAGGCGCTGGGACACCTGGTGGAAAACCGCCTGGTCCGCCAGGCGCTCTGGAACAGCGACTCGCAGGTCGAGTTCATCGGCGAGCGGCTCGAATCGCTGGACGTGTCCGCACAAACCGTGGCTGTCAAGACCGAGGCCGGCAAGCGCTACAAGGCGAATTGGCTGATCGGCGCCGACGGGGCCCGCTCGCCGGTGCGCGATCAACTCGGCATCGGCGTGCGCAGGCGGCCCTACTTCCAGGCCGGCGTGGTCGCCCAGGTCGATTGCCCGGCCGGCCTCCGGTCGACCGCCTGGCAGCGCTTCCTGGAAACCGGTCCGCTGGCCTTCCTGCCGCTGGACGAAACCACCGCCTCCATCGTCTGGTCGCTGCCGACCAGCCAGGCGGCCTACCTGGTGGACTGCGACGAGGATCGCTTCAATGCGGCCCTCAACGAGGCCTTCCAAGGGGTACTGGGCAAAGTCGCCGTCACCGGTCCGCGCCGCAGCTTTCCGCTGGCCCGGCAAAGTGCCGAACGCTATGTCAGCGGCCGCGCCGCGCTGCTGGGCGACGCCGCTCACGTGGTCCACCCGCTGGCCGGCCAGGGCGCCAACCTCGGCCTCACCGATGCGGCGGCCCTCGCCGAGGTGATGACCGATCATGCCGAGCAACCGGAGGTCGCAGGGCGCCGCTACGAGCGCTGGCGACGCAGCGATGCGGAACTGATGGGCGGCGCGCTCAGCGGCATCAAGTGGATCTATTCCTGGGACGAACCGGGCGCTTCGCTGCGCCGCTTCGGCACCCGCGCGATCCAGCGGCTGCCGTGGCTGAAGGCGCGCTTCATCGAACACGCCTCCGGTTTCGGTGGGCAGGTCCCGAGGCTCGCCCGGGCGCGCGGAGGGTTATAATTCCGACGATCAGCGTTCTGGCTGGAAGGCAGGGATATGGGGAAAAGAAAATACTTCGGAACCGACGGGATTCGCGGCCGGGTCGGCGAGGCGCCGATCAGCGCCGATTTCGCCTTGCGCCTGGGCCGTGCGGTCGGCCGGGTGCTGGCCACGACACCCTCGCGGACGGTGGTCATCGGCAAGGACACCCGGATCTCCGGTTACATGTTCGAATCGGCCCTGGAGGCCGGGCTGATCGCCGCCGGCGCCAACGTCAAGCTGCTGGGGCCCATGCCGACACCGGCCGTGGCCTACCTCACCCGGACCATGCGCTCGGGCGGAGGTATCGTCATCAGCGCCTCCCACAACCCCAGCGAAGACAACGGCTTCAAGTTCTTCGACGCCCGGGGCGGCAAGCTCTCGGACGAAACGGAAGAGGCCATCGAGGCGGCCATCGAGGAACCCTTCGAGACGGTGCCCAACAGCGAGCTGGGCAAGGCCTCGCGCGTCGATGACGCGGTCGGCCGCTACGTGGAATTCTGCAAGAGCACCGTTGCCGACGATTTCTGGCTGAATGGTTTGAAGGTGGTTGTCGACTGTGCCCACGGTGCGACCTATCAGGTCGGGCCCAAGACCCTCAAGGAACTGGGTGCCCAGGTCACGGCCATCGGCACCGGCCCGGACGGTCTCAACATCAATGCAGACTGCGGCTCGACCCAGCTCAAGGCCCTCCAGGACGCGGTGGTTACGCACGCCGCCGATCTGGGAATCGCCTTCGACGGGGACGGCGACCGGATGCTGATGGTCGACCACCGTGGTGAGATCGTCGACGGCGATGAACTCCTGTTCATCATCGCCCGCCACCGCCGGCAGGCGTTCGGTTGCGAGCGGGGTGTGGTCGGCACCTTGATGAGCAACTTCGGGCTGCAGGAGGCACTGGACGGCCTGGGCATCGAGTTCGTGCGGGCGGCGGTCGGCGACCGCTATGTCCTGCGGGAACTGCACGAGCGGGACTGGGTGCTCGGCGGCGAATCGTCCGGACACCTCATCTGTCTCGACAAGACCACCACCGGCGACGGCGTCATCAGCGCCCTGGCGGTGCTCGAGGCCATGGTCAGCGAGGACGTGCCGCTGGCGGAACTCAAGGCGGGCATGCGGAAATATCCCCAGATCATGATCAACGTTCCCATCGCCGGGCCGATCGATCTCGACCACGCACCACGGATCCAGGCGTCACTGGAGGAAACGGAACGTGCCCTCGAGGGATCCGGTCGGGTCATCCTGCGACCGTCCGGAACCGAGCCGGTGGTGCGCGTCACGGTCGAGGGCAAAGACGTCGAACAGGTACAACAGCTGGCCACCCGCCTGGCCGGCGTGGTGGAAGAGGAATCCAGGGCATGACTGATCAGGTACCCACCCTGGATCTCGAGGAATTCGAGACCGACCGCGAGGCTTTCGTGATGAAGCTTGGCGAAGCCTACGAGAAATGGGGCTTCTGCGGGGTGAAGAACCACGGTTTGCCCGACGAGATCGTTGCCAACGCCTACCGGGAATTCAAGGCTTTCTTTGCCCTCCCGCGCGAGGTCAAGGAGAAGTACGCCGTCGAGGGCGGCGGCGGTGCCCGCGGCTACACCGGCTTTGGTGTGGAGACCGCCAAGGACAGCGACCATCCGGACCTCAAGGAATTCTGGCAGATCGGACGCGAACTGCCGGACGATCACCCTTTCCGAGAGCGGATGCCGCCGAACCTGTGGCCTGCGGAGGTTCCCGGTTTCAAGGAGCACGGCTATCGTCTCTACACCTCGCTGGACGACCTTGGCCGGCGCATGCTCCAGGCGATGGCCATCTACCTGGACCAGGACGAACACTACTTCGATGAGAACGTGAACCTGGGCAACTCGATCCTGCGACCGATCCACTACCCGCCGATCAAGGACAACAGCACGCCGTCGGTCCGCGCCGGCCGGCACGAGGACATCAACCTGATCACCCTGCTGATCGGCGCCGACGGACCGGGCCTGGAGATCCTCACGCGCAAGGGCGACTGGCTGCCGGTGACGACCATCCCCGGCGC